>CAZOWH010000122.1:0-6087 GCA_964583425.1 uncultured Lachnospiraceae bacterium | reverse complement strand
GAACCCATGCCTTCGCCGTGAGAGGGCGACGTCTTAGCCGCTTGACTAACGGGCCATTCTTGACAACGTTGTTATTATAGCACATCTCTTTTTAAAATGCAAGCCCTTTTTGAAAAAAAGTTGATATTTTTTGAAAAAATTTCGATCGGTTGGTGGGGAGTCGCCAACCGGTCGAAAAAATAAAAGGAACGGGAGATGACGGTGATCCTTGGCGAGCTTTGTGGGCGTGCGCCATAAAAATCTTCAACGGCCCGCGGAAAATCCCTTCACCGCCGCCACGTACTGTGCGGCAAGCGCGGTGATCTCCTCAAATTTGCCTGCCAAAACCAGCTTTTTGTTGGCAATGCCCGTAGCAATGCCAACGCCGTATGCGCCCATCTCCAGCGCCTCGGCAATATTGGTGGTATCAATGCCGCCAACCGCCAAAAATTTAATGTGCGAAAGGGGGGCAATAAGTGCCTTTAAGTAGGTAGGCTTCATTTCGCTGTTCGGAAACAGCTTGACAAAATCTGCGCCTGAACGGTTGGCAAGCGTTGCCTCGCTGGGAGTAAGCGCACCGGGGATCGAAACAAGCCCCAGCTCCTTGGTCTTTTTGATGATATCCACATTTGTATCGGGCGAAATGATGTATTTGCCGCCCGCCTTTTTGGTCAGCTCCACCTGCTTTTCGGTCAGCACCGTGCCCGCACCGATCAGCATATCGGGGAACGCCTTTGTAAGCCTTTCAATATGCTCGGCGGTCTGCTCATCGGAGATCTTGCCAAGGCTGTCGTAGGTGACCTCACAGCAGCGGATGCCGCCCTCGTGCATGGCGCTCACGGTCTTATAAAGATCCTCGTAGCCGTAGCCGCGCAGGATCACAATGATCTTCTCTTCTTCGATTCTCTTGATGGTGTTCAGCATTCTTTATACTCCTTTAATTTTCTTCAAACAGTGCTACTGCCTCTGCCCTTCTCTTTTGAAGGAAGGTGCACCATGAGGCAGGATCGATAAACGGATTGGTATCGCCGCCAAGCAGTGCCATCTTGGCTTTATGCTTATTGTCGCCCAAATGATTCCCGATATGGATCTCCACCTCCTCGCCAAGCACCTTATCAATGCTGGCAAGGAAATCGGTGCGATTGGTAAACGGCAGGTGATACTGCTCCAAATACTCACGCGTGAGGGTATTGAGTCCCGCGCCGCCAAAGAGCCCCGCGCGGTAAGGCTTGCCCTTATCGTGCAGCTCGAAGAACAGTGACATGGTGCCCTCGGTATGCCCCGGGGTGGAAACAAAGCGAATGGCAGTCTTGCCAAAGGTATAGACATCGCCGTCGCGGAGCAGCACGTCAGGCTCAAAGGGCTCCTCGTATGGGCGCCCCATTTCGCGGCAGTAATCGCGACCGTTAAGTCCCCTTACCATATCGGCATCGGCCTCGCCCACATAGGTCTTGGCACCCGATAACGCTACCAGCGCGCGCGTGCCGCCCGTGTGGTCGATATGCCCGTGGGTATGAATGATATGCTTGATATCCCTTGGATCAAAGCCAAGCTTACGCATATTTTCGGTGATCATGTAAAGGCTTTGCGGATGCGCGGTATCGATCAGTACAAGCCCTTCATCGGTCACAAGCAGATGTGCGGGACCCTTCGTGCTGCCGACGTAGTAAAGCTCATCACTGATCCTGCAGGGCTCGATCGCCCATTCCCAATACTTCATTTTTCCGCCTCCTTAATGGTATAAACATTGAAGCAAAGTGCATCGCACACCGCTAGCTGCGCCAGGCGTGCCACGATGGGAAACTCGCCCTCCTGTGCCTCAACCGAGGAAAAAGCCAGACACGTATCGCATATTTTTGCAATTTTGGCATGCGGAAATGCGGTGATGCACGCCGTGTGCGCGCCGTGCGCCTTTGCCACCTGCACCGCATCCAGTATCTCGTCGGTATTGCCCGAATAGGTCACGGCAATCAAAATGTCCCCACTCGCAAGCGAGGCAGCGGCAACACGATGATCGCCCGAAAACGCGGGGATCTGCAAGCGCATGAGATAGCCCGCCAAGATCTCTGCGATCCGCCCCGAGGTAGATCTGCCGCACACCAGCACCCTGCCCCTTGTATGTGCCAGCAGCGCGGCAAGCCGCTCCATTTCGGTGCCGTCAAGCACACGCGTCGTTTCATCAAGAGACCCCTTCGCCGAGCAGATGATCTTTTCAAAGGCGGTAGAGTCGCTTGTGGCGGTGCGATAGCGTCCCGAAAAGCTACTGCTTTCCTGTGCAATGGCTACCTTTAATTCAATATAACCCTCATAGCCGAGCGAGCGGGCAAAGTTTACAACGCTCCCCTCACTCACGCCAATCCGTTCGCTAAGCTCCTTCAGCTTCAGCGTGGTTGCCGTTGCGGGAGCACTCAAAATAAAATCGGCTATTTTCTGCCACGTTTTGGGCTTATTTTCCTTTTGCTCTTTAATCGCTTTAAACAGCAATTACATTCACCTCCCGCTTGTTACGCTTACAGTATAGCACCTTCATTGCTGTTTGTCAAGAGTAAAACTCAATTTTTTGCAAAAACATTGAGTTTTACTCATTTTTCGTTTGCTAACCTCATAATAAAAAGAACCGCACCGAGGTGCGGTTCTTTTTATTGTAAAATTCCTATCCTTAGAAAATCATAATAAGGAACTGTGCGCAAAGCACAACGGAAATGAGTGCAATGGGGTAGGTAGCGGCGTAGGAGGATCCAACGTCCTCGGTGCCGGAAACCTGAATGAGGGTACCAAGCGCGGGGGTAGAGGTCATACCGCCGGTAATGGAGCCGAGGGTATTGAGGAGGTTAAGCTTCAATACATACTTTGCAAAGAAGAAGCCAACGATCATGGGAACGATGGTCATCAAAGCGCCGTAGAGGAAGTAGATGGGCTGGAAGCACTCAACAAACTTCGCACCGCCCGCAACACCTGCACCGATCAGGAAGAGCATAAGACCCAGCTCGCGGAAGACCTTAAGGGTCTGTGCGGGGGGCATAACCTTGACAGGACCAAAGTTTTTAAAGTGACCGAACACAAGAGCCACCAGCAAGCAACCGCCGGTAGTGGTCAGCGAGAAGGTGCCAAACTTGATGGAACCGACAAGCAGACCAAGAATGGCTGCAACTGCAAAAGCAGCAATGCCGAAGGGGTCGATCTCAATGAGCTTGCGGGTATCCGCAACCTCTACGGGATCCTCACCCGTGTCACCGTCGCCGCCTGCAAGCTTCTTGCGCTCCTCTGCCATATCTGCCTTGAGGAATTTGGGGACCAGCTGCACAAAGAGCACAACGCCGATAACGCCGAAGATGTAAGCGATACCGTTACCAACAGCAACGTACTGCGCAAGCTCGGTGCCGATCGCCTCCTTGGAAGCGGAGAACGCAGGGGTGGAGGTCAGTGCGCCCGAAAACAGACCCGTCATAATAGCGGTCAGCTGATCGGTGGGAACATCCTTCATGGTTGCCTGCGCGATCGCGATACAGCCGCCGCAAACAAGCGCACCGGAAACGATGATCACAAGACCAAGCAGAATGTAGGTTTTAAAGTTTTTCTTCAGATTGCCGAAGAACTTGGGTCCGGCGATAAAGCCAACAGAGGTTACAAACAGGATAAGACCGATGTTCTCTACGATCTTCAAGGCATCACCGGTGAAAAGCGAGAGGTTGCCTACAAGATCATCATAGAAGAAGCAGCCGTAAAGCAGTGCTACAAGAAATACGCCGGCAGTGCCGAGGTTAACGCCCTTGATGGTCACGCGACCGAGCAAGTAACCTACCGCAGCAATGGCGAGCACGGAAAATACAAGGAACGATACACCTTTGATGGACAGTGCAAAATTGCCATCAAAGAAGCTAAAAAGTTGCATTTTATGCCTCCGAAAATATTTTAAATGTGTGAGGCGGCTGTATGCTGCGCAGAAGCTCGCATTTTCGCACACGTTTTGGGGGTAATGACTCATTTTCCCCTTCTGCGCAGAATATATCCGCCCTGAGATGTGGACGTGCGAATGCACATCCGCCCGTGGGCGGATGTGCCATTCGTGGAAATTATTTCATGAGCTTTGCGTTAGGCTCGTCGTATACGGGGTTACCGTGGGTGTAGCGCGGGAGGAGCTTGGGGGATACCACATCGGTCTTGATGCCCGCATCCTTCATCTCCTTCATGAAGCTCTTGACATGGTCAAGCGTAAGCTTCTTGCCGAGCTTCACTTCCTTGGCAGCAGCAGCGGCATTTACGCCTGCGTTGCGGCCGAATACGATGATATCGAGCAGAGAGTTACCCATCAAACGGTTCTCACCGTGGATACCGCCAACTGCCTCACCTGCAACAAACAGGTTCTCGACCTCGGACATACCGTTTACGCCGATCTTGATACCGCCGTTCTGGTAGTGGAGAGTGGGGTAAATGAGGATGGGCTGCTTGCGCATATCGATACCGTACTTGAGGTACATACGAAGCATTGCGGGAATGCGCTTCTCGATGGTGCCCTCACCGTGGATCATATCGATCATGGGGGAGTCGAGCCATACGCCCTGACCGCCGTTGAAGGTATCAACGCCGTTACCGCGCTTGCACTCACGGATAACGCCGGAAGCACAGATATCGCGGGTCTCAAGGGAGTACATAAAGGGCTCGCCATCCTTGTTTACGAGCTGTGCACCGATGGAACGAACCTTCTCGGTAACCAGCGCGCCAAAGATCTGGGAGGGGTATGCTGCACCCGTAGGATGGTACTGCAGGGTGTAAGCGTAAAGGAGAGGTGCACCTGCGCGATAAGCAAGCACCAGACCGTCGGCAGTTGCGCCGTAGTGGTTGGAGGTGGGGAAGCCCTGATAGTGCATACGACCTGCGCCGCCGGTAGCGATGACAACGGTCTTTGCACGTGCAATGCGGATCTCGCCGGTCTCCATATTAAGGAGCACTGCACCTGCTGCTCTGCCCTGCTCGTCCTTGATGATCTCGATAGCAGAGGTGAAATCTACCACGGGGATCTGACGGTTCTGCACCTCATCGCGAAGCACGCGCATGATCTCTGCACCGGAGTAGTCCTTGCAGGCGTGCATACGCTTGCGGGAGGTACCGCCGCCGTGGGTGGTAACCATGGTGCCGTCTGCCTCCTTGTCGAACATAACGCCAAGGTCATTGAGCCACTTGATACAAATGGGTGCATCGTTAACCAGCTTCTTAACAAGCTCGGGCACGTTCTTGAAGTGACCGCCGCCCATTACGTCAAGGTAGTGCTGCGCAGGGCTGTCGTTAGGCTTATCAGCTGCCTGAATACCGCCCTCTGCCATCATGGTGTTTGCATCACCGTGGCGAAGCTTGGTTACGATCATTACGTTTGCGCCGTTCTCGTGTGCCATAATGGCTGCAGCAGAGCCGGAGCCGCCGCCGCCGATCACCAGCACATCTACATCATAGTCGATCTTCTTGAGGTCGATATCCTTGGGGTTCACGCGGGGATTACCCTGCAGAACCTCTGCAAGCTCCAGCGGCACCTTCTCGCCCTTGTTGGGGCCGATCGCGAGCTCTGCAAATTGAGACTCAATGTAGTCAGGATGGTTCTCCATCTTGACCTGAACCTTTTCCTCAGCCGTCATGCGGCGGGGGTGAATGCCTGCCTTTACGTTAGCAAGGCGCTCAGCACGAGTTGCTTCCACCTTTTTGATGGACTCTAACATTTCCTGTGTATACATAGTTTAGCGCCTCCTTATTGCTCAAAATCGCGGTTGTTGTAGAGCTCCTTGAGCTCCTCGCCGGTCTTTGCCATGATATCCTGCAGAGCAGCCTCGCAATCGCCACCCTCGATCTCGGCAACGCGATCAAGCAGGTGCTGTGTTTCGGGTGCGAGGTACTTACCGGTCAAGCGACGGGCGAGCAGACCAACCTGGGGATGCGTGATGCCTGCAGGGCAACGGGAGGAGCATACGCCACACATTACGCAGTCAAAGGACTCCTCTGCGCACTTTTCGTACTCGCCGCGCTGTGCGTAAGCGATGTACTGCATAACATTCAGACTCTGGGGACAGGTCTTGGTGCAGGCATTACAGCCGACGCAGGCGTAGATCTCGGGGTAAAGCT
>CAZOWH010000121.1:0-6116 GCA_964583425.1 uncultured Lachnospiraceae bacterium | reverse complement strand
TCATGGATACGGCAAACGACGACTTCGGCACCCAGGTCGGCGAGATCAAGATCGGTTAATACCTACAAATAAAGCCCTCGTGGCGGCGGGGGCTTGTCCTTTCAATAAAATAAAAAATCCACCCACGGGTGGATTTTTTATTTATTGCACAGCTTCAATCAGCTCTATTATCATTTTGCCGAGCACCGAGTTGCCGTTTTCGTCGGTCTGCTTATCGTGCGCGCAGTGCTTGCCGTGCATCAAGCGATAAAGGATCTTGCTTTCTTCGTATGCAAAGTGCTTTAGGGTGGAAAGCAGCAGCCCTGTTTGCTCGTAACGGTTTTGCATATCGTGATCCGATACCACGATCATCATGGGCGGATATTCCTTTGCCGTACCAATATGAAAGAGGGGTGCCGAATCGTCAATGATCACGCGCTTGGGGTCAACTCCGCGCTCGCGCAGCACGTTAAAGTGGCAGGTGGGCTGTCCCGCATTGTGAAAATATCCCGCTATGGGAATGGGAAATGCGTCGCATTCGGCGTACCAGCGCCCGTCAAAGCACAGCATCATAGAAAGATAGCCGCCGGCCGAGCTGCCTCCCACAAACATGCGCTTGCAGCTGCCGTGCTCTCCGATATGGTTGGAGAGCCAGCACACGCCCGCAGCGCCGTCACGGATAAAATCGGGATATTTCGCATCGGGATATATACGGTAATTGAGAGATGCTACTGCAACGCCACGTTCGGTGAGATAGGGCGCGAATAGCCCCACGGCAGTGTTTGCCTTATCGCCGCGTTCAAGCCCGCCGCCGTGAAAATATACAAAAAGATCAAAAGAATCGCTGTCGGGTAAATAGAGGTCAAGACAAACATCCTTGCCGTTATGCTGAATATAAGGAATATCCTTCAGTGTTTTCATAAAATCTCCTTTAGCTCATGTTTAACCAAGGCATAGACAAAGCAGCCAGTAAAGTATGGGTAATGTAATAATGGAAAGCAGTGTGGTGCCAAGCGTCAGGGAAACGGCGTTTGCGGTATCCCCGTCAAAGCCGTCGGCAAAGGTTGAGGCAAGCCCTGCCGTGGGCATGGCAAAGGCAATGAAGACACCGAGTATCATATCGGCATTTACCATGCCGTTGGGGAAAATTGCCTTGACCGCGAGCAAGGCGCCTACAATGAGTAAGGGAAATGCTACCAGCTTCAACGCAGAGACGTAATAGGTTTTCCATGAGCCAAAGAGTGAGGAAAGCCTTACGGCACCCATTTTCATACCGAGAATGGTCATGGAGATCGGTGTTACAATGTTGCTAAAGTGGGTGGCGTATGTAGACACCTCGGGCAGATATGCCTTGATATTCAGTAAATTGAGCACAATGCCGATCAAAAACGCGATCAGCACGGGATTAAAAAATGCTTTTTTTAGGCTGATGCGGCTTGCATCGCCCGAAACCAAGTAAATGCCGAGGGTGTACATTAAAATATTGGTAATAATGTTGAGAATGATCAGCACCGTCAGCACGTGAGAGCCCGCCCCGAATACCGCTACGGCAAGAGGGATACCCAAAAAGCCGTTATTGGAAAAAACGGCACAAAAACGCATCATCCCGCGAGTTTTTGCGTCCTTTTCTGTACCCGTCAGCGGTTTTGAAGCAAAAAACATCAAAAGAGTATACGCCACACCCACTACTGCCACCACTACAACGGTGATAAGCAGCTCCTTGGTAAAGGCGAGATTGTTTATGGTGCTTGACAGGATCAAAAAGGGCATTCCCACATACATCAACAGCTTGGAGAGCGCGCCCGATTGCTCCTGCTTCAGCTGTCCTGTTTTTACAAGCAGATAGCCGGGAAGTGCCAGCGCTACAAATAAAATGACGTTGCGCAGCATGATCAGTAAGGCATTCATAAAGATCTCCTCGGTTTAGATTTATTTATTATTTATAGTATATCATTTGCTCACTATAATGTAAATAATAAGATAATTTGTGCTGCTATAACTTGAAAGTGAAGCTTGCATGCGGTATAATGATAAAAAAAGGGGGGATATTATGGAGCTTTTGCAGCTGAAATACTTTTGCGATGCTGCCGAGACCGAGAATTTTACCGCTACGGCAAAGAAATTTTACGTGCCCACCTCCGCGGTATCCCAAAGCATCAAGCGGCTTGAGGGGGAATTATCGACGCAGCTTTTTGCACGCCGTGCCAATCGCATTACGTTAAACGAGAGCGGCAGGCTGTTTTACAGCAGCGTAAAGGAGGCGCTCGCGCTGCTTGATGGGGCAAAAAAGCAGATCACCGATGACGGTGGCAGCGGAAAGATCAGGCTTTCTATCTTCATCAATCGCCGCATCGTGATGCAGACCGTGGAGCGGTTCAGCAGACTCTATCCCGATGTTGATATTGTAACCAAATACACGGTATCGCCCGAGGAGGAGGAATTTGATCTGATCGTAACCGATGCGGCGTTGCGCGGCGGCTATACCGGTGAGGCATTGCTGCAGGAGGAGATCCTGCTTGCTTTGCGCGAGGATCATCCGCTTGCCGCCAAGACCGACCTTACCGCCGAGGATATCAAGGGCGAGCCCTTTATTTGTACCAATCAGGGTAGCAGCTTATATAACATTACACAGGAGATCTGTGCCGATATGGGATTTTCACCGCATATTGTGATCCGCAGCGATGACCCCTATTACATTAGAAAATGTATTGAATTGGGGCTTGGAGCCTCGCTGATCCCTGCGGTATCCTGGCGCGGCCAGTTTTCAGAGCGGATTGTGTTAAAAAAAATACACGCCCGTAAGCGCACCACAATGCTGTATCACCGCATAGGGCGCCATATGCCGAAATGCGTGGAGCGCTTTGCCGAAATGATGAGGGAGGAATGTGATGCGGAGCAAAGGCAAGCGCAATGACCGTTGCAATATACGCCGCATTCGCTTCAAAATCGTTCGAAAATACCCAAACAACTTGACAAAATGCAAAAAAATGTTAGGATGGAATTGGAAAATCTCCTATTTTTATAATGAGGTGAATTATGGATAACAAGGTCATTTTAATTTCTATTGACGGTATGCGCGCCGACGGTGTGCAGCAATGCGGCAACCCCTACCTTGAGGAGCTGAAGAAGATCGGCAGCTATACCTTTGATGCAAGAACGGTATTTCCCTCGGTTACGCTGCCGTGCCATATGTCTATGTTCCACAGCGTGCCGCCCTCTCGCCACGGCATCACCACAAACGACTACGTACCGCCCGTAAACCCCGTGAGGGGGCTGTTTGAGGTCATCAGAAAGGCCAAGGGCAAAAGCACGATGTACTATGGCTGGGAGCCCCTGCGCGACGTGGCGCGCCCGCTCTCGCTTGTTTCTGCCGAGTACGTGAACGCCTACTCCGCTGAGCATACCGACGGGATCCTCACCGACCGTATGCTGCGATATCTTGATGAGAACGAAAACGTTGATTTCGTATTCCTCTATATGGTGGAGACCGACGAAAAGGGCGGTCATGACAGCGGCTGGATGACCGATCTTTATCTTGATTACATCAATCACGCCATTTCCAACGTAAAGCGCGTGGTAGAGGCTTGCGGTGATCGCTATACCGTGATCGTAACTGCCGACCATGGCGGACACGACCGCGCACACGGCACAGATCTACCCGAGGATATGACCATTCCGATGTTCTTTATCGGTAAGGAATTTGAGGCGGGCAGAGAATTGCACGGTGTAAGCCTTTTGGATCTTGCCCCCACCATTGCCGATATTATGGGGGTTTCTCCCGCCGAGGAGTGGGAGGGCAAGTCTCTTTTGCGGAAATAATAATCGTATCATGCGAAAAACCAGCGGATGACCGTCGGTCATCCGCTGGTTTTGTTTATGATTTACTCCATATCGGGATACAGCTTGGTGTCGGGATCCTCGCAGACCTGATCAAGGCAGTATTTGCCAAGCACGGGGGGCTCGCGATGCTCCCACTTGCCGCGGGTGAAATCGGGCACCTCAACGGAGCGTCCGGTCTTGATCGATTCTTCGGAAAGTGCGCCGATCGCCATCCACAAGACGGTGTCGTAGGCGTCTATCGGGGTGTTGGTGCCGCGCTTTACGCTCTCAACAAAGGCACGGCAAACCAGCCAGTCAAGACCGCCGTGACCCCCGCGCTTTTCTTGCATGGCTTCATATTCCTTGTGCAAGGGGTGGTCGTATTTTGCATAAAATTCTTCTTCGTTGCTGGTAACCTCTTTAAATTCCTCCATGCCCTCAACAAAGCCCACCTTGCGCTCCTCGGTATAAAGACCCTTGGTGCCGCGCACGCCGTAGTTGCGGCTGTAATAGGGGCGGGGGAGGGTGGTGTCAAGCGAGAGGTGAATGGTCTCTCCGTTTGCGCACGTGATCACGGTGGTGATGATATCACCTTGCTTGTAGTCGATCTTGGCGTATTCGCTATCCTCACCGAAATGATCCTTGGCGTACTGCTTGAGGCCTGCCGCCTTGGAGGCAACCGAAACAAGAGAAACCATGCGATTGCCGCGGTTCAGGTTCAGCACCTTTGAAATCGGACCGAGTGCGTGTGTGGGGTAGTTTTCGCGGTTGCCGTTGATGTAATGCGCAAGGCGGTAGTGGGTCACGGCCTTGTTTTCGGGATCCTCATGCAGCTCCTTAAAGAGCTCTACCTCGTTGAGGTAATGCGCATAAGCGCCCGTGCAGTGCACGATCTCGCCAAACACGCCCTGCTCGCGCATATTGAGGGTCATCATTTCGCGGCGGCTGTAGCAGCAGTTTTCCAGCATCATCAGCGGCACGCCTGTCTTTTCGTAGGTGTCAATGAGGTCAAAGCAATCCTCAAGCGTAGCAGCACAGCCAACCTCAACAGCCGTGTATTTACCTGCAAGCAGTGCCTGCTTTGCCATTGCGGGGCGCTCGTCCCAGCCGGTCATCAGTACAATTGCTTCTACCTCGGGGTTGTCAAGAACCTCCTGATAGCTGGTAGTGATCATGGCGGGTGCGGGCTTGCCGTTCTCTATGATCTTGTCCTTTGCCTTTTCAAGGTTAGCCTCAAGCTTGTCACAAATGGCAACGATGTCAACGTCCACCATCTTGGAAAAGCAGTGCTTCAGCACGCCGTAGCCGCGGCGGCCGCAGCCGACATAAGCAATTTTAATTCTTTCTTTCATCGTATAAATCTCCTTTTTCCACAGCAGATTTTGTGTTGCGCGGTAGAGTACAGCTCCATTATAGCACAAATAAATCAAAAGTAAAGTCAAAAATGGGCAGGAAATGTTTGATTTTAGGCACTTTTTGAAAAATATAAGCATACACACCTCAGCCCGTATGCAATACGCTTCAAAAATCTTGATTTGTCGTTGGATACCCTCTTGCCAAACTGAAAAAACTGTGTTATACTAATATATAAATTAAAATCCGCTAAATGAGGTGTCATTATGTCGAATTATAAAATGGAAACAAAATGCGTGCAGGGGGGCTACACCCCCGGTAACGGCGAGCCCCGCCAGATCCCGATCATTCAAAGCACCACCTTTAAATATTCTACCAGTGAGGATATGGGCAAGCTGTTTGACCTTGAGGCATCGGGCTATTTTTACACCCGCCTCCAAAACCCCACCAATGACTCGGTAGCCGCAAAGATCTGCGATATGGAGGGGGGAACTGCTGCTATGCTGACCTCCTCGGGTCAGGCGGCAAACTTCTTTGCCGTTTTCAATATCGCCTCCTGCGGTGACCACGTGGTGGCATCCTCCTCTATCTATGGCGGTACGTTTAATCTGTTTTCGGTCACCATGAAGCGCATGGGCATTGATTTTACCTTTGTTTCTCCCGATGCAAGCGAGGAGGAGCTGAGCGCCGCCTTCCGCCCCAATACCAAGGCAATGTTTGGTGAGACCATTGCAAACCCCGCCCTCACTGTGCTGGATATTGAGAAGTTTGCCAAGGTGGCACACGCACATGGCGTGCCGCTGATCATCGACAACACCTTTGCTACCCCCGTCAATTGCCGTCCCTTTGAGTGGGGCTGCGATATCGTAACGCACTCTACCACCAAATATATGGACGGTCACGGCGCGGCCGTGGGCGGCTGCATTGTGGCTAGCGGCAAGTTTGACTGGACCAAATATCCCGAA
>CAZOWH010000120.1:0-6170 GCA_964583425.1 uncultured Lachnospiraceae bacterium | reverse complement strand
AAGTGCCTTTCGGGTGCAAAAAAATGGAAATATTAACAAAAAATTCATTTTTTGCACGAGTGCTCCACGTTTTTTGAATTTTTTTGGCGTAAAATTTGCCTTTTTGGCAGGAGTGTGCTACAATAAAGATAATTTTACAGAAACGAGGATGTCATGCTACAATTTTGCCTTTCCCTTGCACAGCAAATGACAGACGAGGAGCAAGATCGCTTTCTTGCGATCTACAAGACCCATTTTGAGCTGATCAAGAAAATTACGTATAAATAATTGAAAATCAACACAATGCCGAGGATGCCATGCAGGATACCCTCCTTGCCATTGCGCGCAACATCCACAAGCTCTCCGCGCCCGATAGCATTGAGACAAAGATATATGTTAGCAAGGCAGCCAAAAGCGCCACCATGAATATCCTGCGCAAATCAGGGGCAACCGTGCTGTTGCCGTTAGAAGATCATACCGACAAGGCAATGGAGGAGATAGAAGCCGAGGTTGCCGCCGAGGGGGGCTACCAACAAATTGCAGCCTATATAAAGTTATTGCCCGCACCATACATAGATCCGCTAACCCTTTACATTGTGCTTGGCATGAGCGTCAAGGAAATTTCTCTTGCGCTAAACCGCCCCGTCTCTACGGTAAAATCACAAATACGCCGCGGGCAGGAGATGATACAAAATAAATTCGGAAAGGGATTGCTATCATGAAAAAAATTACCGATCCGCGTGTAAAGCAGGCGCTGCTGGCGCTGGCGACGGAGGAAGTCGCGCATTTCGAAGCCCTGCCCGCCGTAGCCGTTGCCCCCTCTGCCGCATTTGCACGCAAAATAGAAAAGCTGGCACGCGCACAGGCGCGCTGGACATGGAGCCTTGTGAAAACCACAAGGCGGAGGATCATCACGATCATCACCATTATTGCGCTGCTTTTGGCAAGCACTCTAAGCATTTCTGCCATTCGTGAGCCCGTGATCTCCTTTTTCACCGAGGTGCTGCCGCAATATACCAATTTTTGGGTAAAGTATGATAACAAGGCACCCAAAACCATCCCCGAGTACCGTTTTCCCCAATGGATACCGGAGGGCTACACACAAACCGCGTATAGCAAGGGAGATGCTTGGATCGACGGTATTTGGAAAACCGAGGCAGAGGAAATAAGCTTTTCGCAGTCCCTGGCATCGAATACCTTTGTCAGCATCGATAACACAAATACCAATACAACCAAAGAGACCATTTGCGAAAAAGAGATATACGTATCTCAAAAAAATGGCTTATATTCCTTTTTGTGGTACGACGAAGTGTGTGTTTATACCCTCACCGTGCCTACCTCGCTCGGCTGGGAAACAGCCTTGAGGATCATAGAAGGCATTGCTGCGGTGCAATAAAAAAACCGCCCCGAGCACGGGGCGGATTTTTGCTATGTTATTGAAATAAAATTGCCAGTGGAGAATCGGTTAAGGGAATGTTTACAAGGCGCACGCCGCCGTAGCCGATATCCTCTAACATCTCCTTGGGGAGTGCATAGAGTGTGCCGTCCTTGAGGTCAAGCAGGCGGATATTGTCGTTTTTCTGCCCATATACGCAAAGTGAAAGCGTGCCCTCGTAGGTGGTAGTTAAAAGCGGTGTTGCGTTCCAATAGATTAGCGCAGTGCTACCGCCCTCCAGCTTGAACCCGCAAAGCTCTACGGTCGTATCGGTGCAGTCGTTGCCGTTTGTGCGCCTGGAGGGGAGCACCTCTGTTGCGTAAGGGATGGAGTACGGCTTTGCATCGCCCGCAAAAAGTGCAGCCAAAGTGGAAAGTGCGAAATAGGCGGGCTTTTCGCGGTATTCGCCGCTGGCGCGACCGTCACCGTCAAATTCTGCGCCTATTACGCCAAAATAACCGTAATCAAGATAGGAGGTCTTGTCTGCAAGGCGACCGCGCAGTGCCTCTATCATATCCATGGTGGAAAAATAAGAGGTGAATACCAGATCCTCGGAAAGATCGGTCACAAGACCGCGCAAAAGTGCTTTGGTCTGCTTTTCGGGTGTCCAAGCGAAGCCCTTCATGGCACCGTTTCCATCGCTGCGTGATTGTGCACCCGCCTCGCCTTGCACCAAGCCGATCTTAGGGTCATAACTATCCACCAATGCGCGTAAGCGCCTGATCGATGCGCGGCGTTTGGTATCATCGGGGGTGTAAGCGTGGAAGGATATCAAGTCAAGATGGCGGTAAAGGCCTGTTGCCAGTGCACGGTTTACAAACTCAAGGTTTTTTATGCCGGCAAGCGCAAAGCCTATGGTCAGGGCGTAGGGATCTGCGTTTTTTACTGCGATAGCGGTGGCAGTGGCAAAATTGCCATACTCCACGGCATCCCGCTTTTTATCCAAGGTCTCGCTTTCACAATGCCGCCAGGAATAATCGCAATCCGGCTCGTTCCAGATCTCGTACATCGAGATCTTACCCTTGAAATGGGTAACCGTTGCCGTGACGTATGCAAGCCAAGCCTGCAGCTCGCGCTCCGTGGCAATGGGCGGGCAGCCTACCGCACCAAATACGGGCTTTGCCAGATCGGTGTAAAGGGGATTTCCGTAGCAAAGACATATCCAGGGCTGTAGCCCTCTTGCCAACAGATTGTCTACGATTTCATCGAGCCAGGAAAAATCGTAGACGCCTTCGTTTTTTTCGGTGCGTGCCCAGCCCGATTGAATGCGGATCTTTTTTACGCCGATCCGCGCCACCTTGTCGTATGCCTTGCTTGGATCAAAGACGTTGCGGTCAAGCTTTTCAAAGCCTATGCCAAGGCGGGTGCTTGTGATCTCTTTGGCGGTTTTTATGGGCAATGTCCCCACGCGCTGCAGTCGCTCCATCATATACTCCTTTTGCGTTTTTTGAATCTGTTGAGTATATTGTAGCACACGTGCTGCCTGCGTGGATAGTGTCAAATTACACCACTTTTGTCATAATCTTACTGCTTTTTGCCGTCGCTCTGATCCTCAAGCACTGCAAAACGGGGTAGGAGGGTAGTATTTAGCGCACGGCGGCGCTCCTTGCAGTCGGGTACACGGGCGGCAAGGCATTGCCAAAATGCCGCGCTGTGGTTGGCGTGGTGAAAATGTGCCAGCTCGTGGCAGATCACGTAATCCACAAGCGATAGCGGCAGATAGACAAGATTGCGGTTCAGAGTTACGCGCCCCGTGCGCGGGCGACAAACGCCCCATTTGCTCGTCATGGTACGAAAGGTGAGCGCGGGGGCTTGGGGGGGCTTGGGGGCAAATAACGGGGTAAGGGCTGCCGTGCGTGCGGTCAGCACCTCACGCGCCTCGTTGTCGAGAAATTCCGTGAAGCAACGGTATCGCTCGGTGGCACTTTCGGGGTCTTTTACGTAGAGATAGAGCATGCCCTCCTGCGTCAAGGCGAGTCGTTTGGTGTGCTTTAGCACGCAAACGGTGTGCAAAACGCCCCAAATCGGCAACGCCTCACCCGTTACGAGATGCAACGGCTGCGGTGCTGCGGCTGCACGCGCGGCAAGCCGTTCACGCGCCCGTTTGATGAATTCCGTTTGATGTGAGAGAAACTCCTCTACACGCGAGAGCGGCATGTGCCGGGGCGCAGAAACGTATAACGTACCGTCTTTTTTTACACGCAAATTAAAATTTTTGATGGCCTTTCGCGCGAAAATATAGGTGTATGTGATACCCTGCGCGGTAAATGTACGTGTCTCCTGCATCGTTAGCGGCGCAGCTTATCCAGCGCATTTTGCAAAATGATCTCAGCGGAAAGGGTATCGATCACGCCCTTGCGCCTTTGCCCGCGTGTATTGGTCTCGTTGAGAAAGCGCGATGCCGCCATTGTGGTCATACGCTCATCCATCAGCGCAAGCGGCACATGGGGGAGCCTCTCCTCCAGCATGGCGGCAAATTGGCGGATGCGCGCGGCGCGCGGGCCCTCGGTACCGTTCATGTTGACGGGCAACCCCAGCACAATGGCGGTGATGCGCTCCGTTGCCACCACCTCGGCAATTGCCTCTACCGATTTTTCAAGACCGCCGCCCTTGATGTTGCCAACACCCGTGGCAAGCATGCGCGAGGCATCGGATATCGCAAGCCCCGTGCGCGCCTCGCCAAAGTCAATGCCGAGCATGCGCCCCTTTGTTTCCTTTATCTTTTCAAAGCTCATTTTGTTACTCCTTGTCACTTAGCGGCATCGGAATTTTCTCCAAAAAATCCATAATGTCCGCAAATACCTCGTCACGGTTCAGCTCGTGATGCATTTCGTGCCTGCCATCGGGGTATAGTTTTAGTGTGGCGTTACAGCCTGCCGCCTGCAAACGCTTGTAAATTGCCGCCACACCCTTGCCGTAGTTGCCAACGGGATCCATCTCACCCGCAAATAGAAAAATGGGGAGATTTTTCGGCACATGTGCCGCCCAATCCTTGTGGGAGACCGTGTTCAGCAGCGTGAAAAGGGTATCGTACCCCGCGGCGGTGAAAACGTAACAGCAAAACGGATCCTTGGCATAGCGCTCGCGCACGGCAGTGTCGCGTGTTAACCACGCATTGGGGTCGTTTTCCTTCGCAAATCGCTTGTTGTATGCGCCAAAGGCAAGCGCGGTGATAAATTTACTGCGGTGGCGGTTGCCCTTGGTGCGTGCCACTGCGTGCGTGAGCTTCAAGGCAATGCCTGTCGGTTGCTCGGCACCTGCCGTGCCGCTGATCAGCGCACCCGTCAGCTCCTCTCCGTAGCGCGTAAGGTAAAGCCGCGCGGCAAACGAGCCCATGCTGTGCCCGTAAAGAAAGAGAGGCAGCCCGGCAAATCTTTCCTTCATCATCACCGTCATGGTGTGCAGATCCTCAACAATATAGTCGGCGCCGCCGCGCGGTGCGGTATATCCGAGGTCGCTTTTGGCTTTTGCGGTACGTCCGTGCCCCAAATGGTCATTGCCGCAAAATACAATGCCCGCCTCGGCAAAGCGGCGTGCCCATGCGTCATAGCGTTCCACATATTCGCACATGCCATGCGAGAGTTGCACAACGGCGCGCGGCTCTATGCCCTCGGGCACCCACAAATAAGCGTGCACCGTGGTGTGCCCGTCGGCGGAAGGATAGGTGATCTCCTCAAAAACGATATTGCTCACGTTAAGCTCTCCTTTTCACAAATGCGGCGTGCTTCAAGAAGCAGTGCCTCGCGGCAGTTTTTTTCGGGCGCCTGCCACACAATATCCTGCAAGTGTCGCAAAAGCTCTGCGGTTTTTGCGGGGCGTACGCCCACGTTTTCCTGTAATTCCTTCCCGTTTACGGCAAGGCGGCGTATTTCCACTGCAGTGCCGTCGCGCAGCACCTTTTTGGTAAGGGCGCGCGCATCGGTCGTGTCCTCGCCAAGCAGCACGGCGCGCAGCACAAGCCCGTTGTCAAAATGCGGGTGATGCGTGCAAACAAAGCGTCTTGCTTCATAGGGGGTTTTGGGAAGTGTGTCATTCAGTATTGTAAGATAGGCAAGGATGCTATCAAGAAAAGCGTTGGGGGCATGCCAACGGCGAGCGAGACCTCGCACCTCCTCGGCGGTTTTATCGTGCAGCAGTGCCGCGATGCGCAAAGCCCCCTCGAGCGGCAGCTCCTTTAGCACGGAAAGCTTTGAAAAATCGGGTACGGTATCAAAAAATACGTACGGCGTGCAGCCTGCCTTTTGCATACCAAGCAGCCCCTTTTCGGCGGCGGGGCACACGACCGTGCGCGCAAGCTCCGAGAAAATGCGCTCCACGGCGATCTCGCCAAGGCGTGTGGCACAAGCGGCTGCCCCTGCGGCGGTGCTCTCATTTACCGTAAAATCAAGCTGCGCCGCAAAGCGGAAGCAGCGCAAAATGCGCAGTGCATCCTCGGTAAAGCGTGTGACGGGATCGCCCACGGCGCGCAGAATGCCGCTTGCAAGATCCTCCTGCCCGCCAAACAGATCCACCAGCCCCGTGTTTGCACTCCACGCCATGGCATTGACTGTAAAATCGCGGCGCGCAAGATCCTCTCGAAGATCGTTGGTAAAGCAAACGCTGTCGGGGTGGCGGCTGTCGGTGTAGGTGCCGTCGGTGCGGTGCGTGGTGATCTCCACGGGCTGCCCCTCGGAAAGCACGGTTACCGTGCCGTGTGCAAGCCCCGTTGGGATCACGCGAAAATCCTTGAAGATCTCAAGCATTTCGTCGGGGGTGG
>CAZOWH010000119.1:0-6186 GCA_964583425.1 uncultured Lachnospiraceae bacterium | reverse complement strand
CATCATTGTTCGCCAAAGAGGCACCGCCATTCTCCCCGGCAACAACGTGGGACTTGGCAAGGATCACACCCTTTTCGCTCTTGTTGAGGGTAAAGTGAAGTTCGAGCAGAAAACCAAAGATAAGAAGCAGGTTAGCGTTTACGCCGACTAATGCATCATAAAAACGCCCGTGCAGCTGCACGGGCGTTTTTGCTTTTTTAGTGTGTGACCGCGCGGCGCCGCAGCTCATATACTGCCTGTGATAGTGTTTTTTGTGAAAGGGCAGGGCGGCAATATGAATAAGATCATAGTGAACGGCGGCAACAAGCTTTTCGGTGAAGTGGAGATCGGCGGCAGCAAAAACGCCGCGCTGCCCCTGTTGTTTGCGGGGATCCTTACGGGTGAGACCTGTATCTTTTCCGCTTTGCCGCGCGTCAGTGATGTGCTGCTCACATTAGAGATCCTGCGCGCGCTGGGTGCGCGCATTCGCTTTGTGGAGGGTGGCGATGTGGTGATCGATTATGCGCCCATACGCCCGTTGTTACCAAGCGTTTCGCTAACAGGTGCCATCCGCGGCTCGGTCTATTTGCTGGGTGCCATGCTCGGGCGCTTTGGGCAAGCATTTCTTGGCGGTGCCGGCGGCTGCGACTTCGGCTCACGCCCCATTGATCAGCATTTGATGGGATTTCGCAAGCTCGGTGCTGTGGAATATACTGAAAACGGCGCCCTGTGCCTTGCTGCCGAGTACGGGCTGACGGGCGCGGATATCACGCTAAAAATGCCCTCGGTGGGCGCTACCGCCAATTTGCTGATGGCTGCTACCGCTGCCTGTGCTACCACCACGATCCGCAATGCCGCAGCCGAGCCGCATGTGGTTGCGCTTTGCGAGTTTTTAACGGCGGCAGGGGCAAAAATTGAAGGAAAGGGCACGGCTACGCTCACGGTGCGGGGCGGAAAACCCTTGCACGGGTGCCGTTTTTCCGTCATTCCCGATATGATAGAGGCGGGCACCTACCTTTCGGCGGCAATGGCGGCAGGCGGGCGTGTGACGGTGCGCAATGTCAATCCCGCGCATCTTACCTGCGTGCTGGATACACTGCAAAAAATGGGTGCGACCTTGACAGTGGGAAAAAGCTACATCACGCTCAAGGCTCCCGCGCAATATCGCGCACTTACCATTGAAACGGGACCCTATCCCGCATTTCCCACCGATCTGCATCCGCAATTTGCCGCACTCTTTACCATAGGCGGACGCGCCACAGGACAGGGACGCGTGTACGAGCGTATTTGGCGCGAGCGCTTTCGGTATACCGAGGAGCTTGGCAAAATGGGCGCAAAATGCCAAATAGAGGGGGAATGTGCCGCGTTTTTGCCGCAAGCACTCACGCCTGCCACCGTCCGCTCGCCCGATCTTCGCGGCGGTGCCGCACTGCTGATCGCCGCAATTGCAGTAAGGGGGCGCACCGAGATCACCAATGCCGCAACCGTGGGGCGCGGCTATGAGCATCTGGAAAGCAAATTCCGCGCCCTCGGCGCGGATATCCGCGTATTAGGATAGCAGAAGAATTGCTTCTCTGAAAAGAGGGTGTCTCAAATGCAAAACGCCTTTGAGACACCCTCTTGTTTTTATTTATCCGCACCGTCCGCGGGCTTTTCCTGCTTTTCAAAGACAATGATATCGTCCTTTACAGTCGCCAGCACCGTGTCGCCTGCTTTCACCTGTCCCTCCAGCATCGCACCCGAGAAGGCATCCTCCACCATGCGTACAATCGCACGGCGCAGAGGGCGCGCACCGTACACGGGGTCAAAGCCCTCCCTTGCCACGGTCTCGGCAACGCTCTCGTCAAAGGTGATGTCAATGCCAAGCGCTGTAATGCGCTTCTTCACGTCATTCAGCATCAATGTGGCAATGGCACGGATATCCGATTCAGCCAGCTTGTTGAAGATGATAATATCATCGATACGGTTTAAAAATTCGGGGCGGAAGGTTGCCTTCAACGCCTCCATTACCTTGGCATCGGTTGCCTTTTTCTCACCCGTTGCGGCACTTTCCTGTGCAAAACCCAGTGCACCGCGTGCGGGGGAGGTCAGTGCCGCGGCGCCCACATTCGAGGTCAAGATCAGCACGGTGTTTTTAAAGTCCACACGCCGTCCCTGCGAGTCGGTCAGCATGCCGTCCTCCAGCACCTGCAGCAGGATATTGAACACGTCGGGGTGCGCCTTTTCGATCTCGTCAAACAGCACCACCGAATAGGGCTTGCGGCGGATCTTTTCAGTCAGCTGACCGCCCTCCTCAAAGCCCACATAGCCGGGAGGGGAGCCGATCAGCTTGGAAACGCTGTGCTTTTCCATGTATTCCGACATGTCAACGCGGATCATGGCGTTCGCATCTCCAAACAACAGCTCCGCCAGCGCCTTCGTCAGCTCGGTCTTACCTACACCCGTGGGACCAAGGAAGATAAAGGAGCCAATGGGGCGCTTTGGATCCTTCAAGCCCATACGACCGCGGCGAATTGCCTTTGCCACCGCCGTCACAGCCGCATCCTGTCCGATCACGCGCGCCTTCAGGAGTGCTTCAAGGTTCAGGAGCCGCTCGCTTTCCTCCTCTAAAAGGCTGTTTACGGGAATTCCCGTCCATTGCGTTACCACGTCGGCAATGTCATTTTCGGTCAGCGTCAGCGCCATGTCGCCAACGCCCTCCTTCCATTCTGCCATTGCCTTGTCATAGCTTTCGCGCAGTGTTTTTTCCTCATCGCGCAGCTTCGCGGCATGCTCAAAATCCTGTGCCGAAACCGCCTCCTCCTTTTCCTGTGCCAATGTCTGCAATCTTTCCTCGGTCGCCTTCAGATCGGGCGGGGAGGTATGCGCCGAAATGCGTAGACGCGATGCCGCCTCGTCAATGAGGTCGATTGCCTTGTCAGGGAGATAACGGTCGTTGATATAGCGTCCCGAAAGGTTTACCGCCGCATCGATTGCCGCATCGGAGATCTTCAGCTTGTGGTGCGCCTCGTATTTGTCGCGCAGACCCTTTAAAATAAGGATCGCCTCCTCGGGGGTGGGCTCACCTACCAGCACCGATTGAAAGCGGCGCTCGAGTGCCGCATCCTTTTCAATGTGCTTGCGGTATTCCGCAATCGTTGTGGCACCGATCACCTGCATCTCGCCGCGCGCGAGGGCAGGCTTGATGATGTTCGCGGCATCCACCGCACCCTCGGCAGCGCCTGCACCCACAATGGTGTGAATTTCGTCGATAAACAGGATAATATCGGGGTTTTTGGCAACCTCGCCCATCACGTTCTTGAGGCGTTCCTCAAATTCGCCGCGATATTTCGCCCCCGCGATCATGCCTGCCACGTCCAGCGTAAATACCGTTTTGTCCTTCAGCGTTTCGGGTACGGCGCCGTCTACGATCTTTTGTGCAAGCCCCTCTACCACTGCGGTCTTGCCAACACCGGGCTCGCCGATAAGGCAGGGGTTGTTCTTGCCGCGGCGGGAAAGGATCTGGATCACGCGCTCGGTCTCCTTGTCACGCCCGATAATGGGGTCGATTTTTCCCTCACGCGCAAGTGCGGTGAGATCGCGCCCAAAGGAGGCAAGCGTGGGGGCGTTTGCAACGCCGCCTTTTGCACTGCGTGTACCGCCTTTTTCGTCATTTGTACCCTGCCTCGGCGCCGAGCCGAGCAGAGCCACGATCTCGCGGGAAAGATCGTCGGACGACACCTGTAAATGCTCTAAAATTTTTACTGCCACGGCATCGCGCTCGGCAAGCAGTGAGAGGAGCAGATGCTCGGTGCCGATGTAGCTTTGCCCGCCCTTTACCGCCTCCATGGCAGATCCTTCGATGATCTTTTTGGTGCGCGGGGTCATATCGGCAGGGGAGACGTTACTCTCGCTGCCAATGCCGGTAAGCTCCTCAATGCGGTCCTTTATTTTTTCTACCGTTACGCCGTATTTGGCAAGTAGCTTTGCCGCTACGCTGTCTGTTTCTGCGGCAAGCGCCAGCAAAATATGCTCCGAGCCAATGTAGGTGTGCCCAAGACTGCGTGCAAAGCGCAGGGCGTTGTTGAGTGTATTTTGTGCCTTACCCGTAAAACGGTTAGCCATGGTTCTTCACCTCCAATGCGTTTTTGATGAATGCCGCGCGCAGCGCATCGCGCTCCGCGGCGGTTTTTGGGGGCGTTGCCTCGTTTTGCGTGAGCATGGCGGGCATCACGCAAACAAGCAGGGTGTTCAGTGTTTCTGCCGAAATCGAGGTGATCACGCCCTCTGCGATCCCCAGCTTCAAGTCTTTATATAATGAGAAAAATTCCTCGGAGCTCATGCGCGTGGCGTAGCGTAAAATTCCCTCCGCGCGGTGAATTTTATCCTCAAGCATCAGCCTTGCCTCGCCCGCTACCTTGCCGCGCAATTGGCGTTCCTTGCCGATGATATTCTGCACGGTTTCTTCCAATTTATGCAAAATATCCTCCTCGGAAAGCCCTAGCGTTACTTGGTTTGAAACCTGGTAAAGGCACCCGTGTGCCGCCGAGCCCTCGCCCCAGATGCCGCGGATCGTCAGCCCCAGCTTTGAGAGCTGATGCGCGAGCGAGGCAATCATACCATGCTCGGTGAGCGCGGGTAGAAAGAGCATCACAGAGGCGCGCAGACCCGTGCCAAGGTTGGTGGGGCAGTGCGTAAGATACCCCAGCTTTTCGTCAAAGGCAATGTCAAGCGCCGCATCCAGCTTGTCGTCACATTCCGTGGCAAAGCGATAGGCATCGCGGAGCGAAAGCCCCGGCAGAATGCATTGCAGGCGGATGTGGTCCTCCTCACAAGCCATCAGATATAGGCTTTTGTTGTCACAGCGAAAGAGTGCGCGCTCTCCCTTGCCCTCGGCAAAGGCGGGGCTGACAAAATGCTGCTCTACCAGCGCCTGCGCCGCCACGGGCGAAAGTGTTTTCATATCCACCCGTGCAAAATCCGCGCCGTCAAGCGCACCTTCGATCTGTGTAATGATCTCCTTTGCCTTGTCATCGGTCAGTTTTTTGCCAAATGCAAATCCGTTTAAATTTCTTGCAAAACGGATGCGTGAGGAGATCACGGTATCCGCTTCATTTCCCTTTACTTGATACCAAGCCATACTATCACTCCTTTTCACCGTCGGTGATGGCGCGGATCTCATCGCGCAGACATGCGGCTTCTTCAAAATTTTCGCTTTCGATCGCGGCTTTCAAATTCTTTTTCAAATTTTCAAGGCGGGTCTTTTTCTCAAGCGCCGCCTGTCTCTTGGCAGGCGCGCGCCCCGTATGTGTGGCATTGCCGTGCATGCTGCGGATGCTGTGTGAGAGCTGCTCCGCAAAGGTAGAATAGCAGGTGGGGCACCCCATCTTACCTTCCTTGGCAAGCTCCGCCCATGTTGTACCGCACTGGGGGCAGGCAGTAGCAGATGCGCGCCCCGCAGTAGGCGTCTTTTGCGTGAATTCGAATATGTCGCCAAAAAGGTTGGGAAAGTCGCTTGCAAAAAAGCTTGAAAGCATTTCTCCCGCCTTTACGGCACTCCCCCCGCCAAGCAGCCCTGCCTCAGCGGCGCAATCTTGGCATAGGGAAAGGCTCACGCCATGTCCGTTTACTTGCTGTTGATAAAAAAAGGCTGCATCCTTTTTTCCGCATCTTTCACATTTCATTGATCATCACCTCTTTGTTATTGCATTAAAGAAAGCAGAATGTGTTTAAAGATCTGTGCACGCACCGTGGCTCTGCCTGTGGGCACCACATCCGAGAGCGCCGTGGCAGAGATCGCACGGCTCACGATCACCGCCTCACGCGGCGTAATGATATTGTTGTCGCGTAAATTACACAGGTAAGCGTTTGCCTCGCCTTCTTCCAGTGTATTGCCGATGGCATGGAAAAAATGCATCAGATACTCATCACGGTGCATTTGCTTGCGCACAATGCGGATACATCCACCGCCGCCGCGGCGCGACTCGGTCAGATACCCGCGCTCGGGGGTAAAGCGGGAGGTGATCACGTAGCTGATCTGGCTCGGCACACAGCCAAGGTGCTGTGCCAACTCGTTGCGCTGCAGCTCCAGCGCGCCGCCACTTTCCTCCAGCATTTCCTCAATCAGCTTTGCAATTTGATCTGTCAGCATAGCATGCCTCCTTTGACTTTCTTTGACCTTCGTTAGCTTTAGTATAAAACGAAAGTCAAAGAAAGTCAAAGTCGAAC
>CAZOWH010000118.1:0-6297 GCA_964583425.1 uncultured Lachnospiraceae bacterium | reverse complement strand
ATACTGCCTATTATTATACATATATAATTCCTGTTTGTCAAGTGTTTTATGTGTTATAATTCCTATATAAACGGTGAAAGAGGAAGAATTATGCTTGTTTTCGATTTTCTTGCAATTGGCAATAAGCTGTGCCTGATCAGAAAAAACATGGGAATGACACAAGCAGAGGTGGCAGAAGCGGCTGGGGTTTGCGACAGAACCTACGCCGATATTGAGCGCGGCTCGGTCAATATGCGCGTGGAAACACTGTTACGGATCTGCAAAGTGCTGAAGATCACCCCCGACGAGATATTGACAAGCGACGCCGACCTTTCCTCGGAAGAAATTTTAGATTTACTCAATTCGGCATCAAGCAAAAACAGGAAAACCGCTTTGAAAATTTTAGAAGCATATTTGCAAAACACTTGATAGATAAAAAGAACGGATTAAAAAATCCGTTCTTTTTACTTGTGTCTATATTTACGATGGGACTTGTCCCACTTAGCAGGGCTTTGCCCTGCACATCTGAAGAATGCCTTGGCGGCCGAACGCCGCCCATTTCGCTTTGCGAAAGCGGCATTCTTCTCTGCCGCCGTTTTGCTTACTGTAAATTTTAAAGTCCTGCAAGGCGGCGGGAGTACCCCTTGTGCTTGGCGGCAGTAACCCCTTGCGCGAGATCTTTCGCCTATTGCTCACGCACGTGGGCGTAAGCGACCTGATTACAGTGGATGATGAAACTGCCCGCATGGCATCCTCCGTGGGCGCCCTGTCGGTATACCGTACGTGGAAGCAGAAAGCCTTTACCTAATACCGCACTGCAGACCACCAATTGAAATTGTGGTCTGCAGTACAGGCACAACAAAAGCATGGTGTTCAGAATCCTATACACGCTCTCCGGAGCGATTTTTACGGTTCAAAGCAAAATTCCATTTTTTTGATCACATTTTCCATTTTTTGATTTTAAAAATCCATTTTTATTTCCAACCATTGACAAAAAAACTAATTTATGATAAACTGACGGAGTTAGCACACTCTAACTTTTATAAAGTGTCTTATTTGTTGCACCAAAAATTAGTCTCCACTAACTTTCAAAAAACACTGCGTATGAACTTCTCGGGAGGAAACTGGTAAAATGGATCACACCCCAAATACAGCAGCACAGAAAAAAGAATATACCCTCACCAACGAAACGGGGGACGCGAAAATAACCGTTTACAGTATATTCCCCGGTATTGAAGTGGCGTTTGTAGCAGTACATATGGATCACTTTGATTTTGATGAAACGGAAAAGGAGCTGGATGAACGATATGTTGGCTTTCACTATTGCAGTGAGGGGCGCATAGAGCAGGAGGTGGACGGTGAGTTTTTCTATCTGATGCCCGGTGATTGCTCGATCGTGATACGGGATAAGCCGATCAAAAGATTCAGCCTCCCGATGAAGCATTACCACGGGATCAGCATCGGGATCGACACCAATATTGCGGAGGGGTATTTTTCCGCGTTTTTGAAAAATGACCGTATCACTCCCGCACAGGTGGCAAAGCGGATCTGCGGTGAGCATCATTCCGCGATCCTTCGTTCTGTTTCTTCCATTGGAAAAATATTTGAGGATTGCTATGCAATTAAGGAGACTCAAAGAGTTGATTATCTTAAGATTAAGCTTTTGGAGCTCCTTTACATACTCCACCATACCGCGACAAATGATATTCATTTTGAAGAAACGACAGTTCCCCGTTCACAGGTAGCGCTTGTCAAACAGATCGCAAGTTATATCTCGGGGAGCATCAACGAAAAAATAACGGTTAAGGATCTGACGGCAAAGTTCGGTGTTTCCGATACCTATCTGCAAAATTCCTTTCGCTTGGTTTACGGCATGCCTGTTATTTCCTTTATTCGTGCACAAAAGATGCAATGCGCCGCACAGGTGCTGATACATACCGATCGGAGCGTGGATGATATTGCGGAGGAATTCGGATATGCCAATGAAAGCAAATTTTCTGCAGTATTCAAAAAGATTATGGGAGATACCCCCAGTGTGTGGCGCAAGGAGCATTCAAAAGTAAAAATTTTATAAAGATCACAATAGAAAGAACACGCCAAGGTTGCTTTTTGGAGTGTTCTTTTTTGTTTTGGATCACATAAAAAACGTTTTGGGAGCTCAATTTTCTTTCGGGCGGATTTTATACTGTTTTGGAGCGGCAAAAGAATGTTACGGCAATTGGAAGTATGTAAACGTCATGGTATAATGATTGCAGAAATGCTCTGGCAAGCATTTTTGCTTCATGGTCAATATGCTTCGTTCGGGTATACCGAATTTATTTTTTGAAATCGCGTTAGCCTCCGCTAACTGCTATGGAGGGGTTTTACATAAGAAAGCATTTATCAACGATTATTTTGGGACTCCTGCTGCTGACCGTGGCAGTGATCTCGCTGTTTATCGGGTCTGTGGATATTAACATAGCAGAGATCCTGTCGGGCGAGGATGTACTTAAGACAAAGATCTTCTTTCTCTCAAGAATTCCGCGCCTGCTTGCCGCCATCTGCACCGGCGTTGGCATGAGTGTGGCAGGGCTTATCATGCAGCAGCTATGCATGAATAAGTTTGTTTCCCCCACCACGGGTGCTACCATGCAGTCTGCCCAGTTCGGCATAGCACTTGCTATGGTGTTTATGCCCACAATGGGGCTTTGGGCAAGAACGATGTTTGCCTTTGTTTTTGCCATTGCAGGCACCCTGCTGTTTGTTTTGTTTGTACAGCGGATCAAGGTCAAGGATACGGTGCTGGTACCGCTGGTGGGCATCATGTTCGGCAACATCATCGGTGGTGTTACCAATTTCATCGCTTGGCAGGCAGAGATCAACCAGCAGCTGTCCACCTATTTTACCGGCTCCTTCTCGCTGATCATTCAGGGAGACTATGAGCTGGTGTATCTGGTAGCGCCCCTTGTGGTCATTGCCTTCATTTATGCCAATCACTTCAATATTGTTGGTATGGGACAGGATTTTTCAAAAAATCTTGGTGTCAACTACAATTTTATCCTCATCATGGGGCTTTCCATTGCATCCGTGATCACCGCAAGCATCATTGTGGTGGTGGGACAGATCTCCTATATCGGCTTGATCATCCCCAACATTGTAGCGCTTTTCAAGGGGGACAAGATCCGCGGGGCACTCGTTGACACAGCGCTTGCCGGCGCACTGTTTGTGCTGGTGTGCGATATCATAGCAAAAACCATTATCATGCCCTTTGAGGTCCCCATCGAGCTGGTGGTGGGCGTTATCGGCAGCGCAGTCTTTATCGTGATGCTGTTCTATAAGCTGAAGCACGGCAAAAAGGCCATCCGTTTCCGTTTTGGAAAGGGCAAGCGGGAGGTGGCTGAAAATGACGGCTGAAAATGTGAAGGAAAAGCAGATCAAACGGGTAAATCCCCACGTGCGAAGCGCAAAACGACTGGTAATCATTGCAGTTATCGTGCTGATCGCAATAGCACTGTATCTGATGATCAACGCACACCCCGAAAGACCCTCGCTCTTCCGCTATATCATGAAGCTGCGCTTACCCGCGCTCCTTTGCATGGTGATCGCCTCGATCTCCATTGGTGCGGCGACCCTGATCTTTCAATCCATTGTCAACAATCGCATCGTCACCCCTGCTCTGCTTGGCATGAATTCGATCTATACCTTTCTGCACACAGCCGCGATCTTTATGCTTGGCATCGGCAGCCCCCTGTTTCTCAATGCCAATCTTGCTTTTGCCGTCGATCTTGTGCTGATGGGCAGTGTGGCAACATTGGTGTATTGGTACCTCTTTAAGAAAACCGAGCACAACATTCTTTACATCATGCTGATCGGCACGGTGCTCTCCTCCTTCTTTGGCAGTATGCAATCCTCCATGATCCGCATTATGGATCCCGATGAGTACGATGCACTGCTTGGCAGCTTGGTGGCTGATTTTAACAACGTCAATGGCGAGATCATCATTTTTGCCGTCGTAGCGCTTGCCTTAATCGCCTTTTTCCTGCGCCGGGAGCTGAGACTACTGGATGTGATCACGATGGGTCGTGATCAAGCCATTAACCTTGGTGTTGATTATGACAGGACCATCCGCAAGCTGCTTTTCGGCGTGGTGCTGTGCATTGCGGTGGCAACCGCCACCATCGGGCCCTTGTCCTTTCTTGGTCTGATCGTGGCAAATCTCTCCCGTCAGATCCTCAAGACCTACAAGCACTCGCACCTGATCCTTGGTGCGTCACTCATGGGCATGGTCGCCCTGATCGGCGGACAGATGGTGTCGCAACACATCTTCCACTTTAACGTGCCCGTCAGTACCTTTGTTACCATTGCGGGCGGCATTTATTTTCTCTATCTCTTACTCTCGAAGAAAGGAGCATACTGATATGAGCTCCAGTATGAATATCGTCGATCTGGTCAAAAGCTACGGCACGAAAACCGTTGTCGATGAAGTCAGCTTTGAAGTTCCCAAAGGGAAGGTATTATCCTTGATCGGCCCAAACGGTGCGGGAAAATCCACGGTGATGGGCATGATCTCTCGCCTCATCGCAAAGGATGCGGGCATTATCAATTTTGAAGGTGAGGATCTTTCCAAATGGAAAAGCAAAGAGCTTGCCAAGCATCTTGCGATCCTCACACAGCACAATAACATCCAAATGAAGCTGACGGTAAGGGAGCTGGTCGCCTTCGGGCGCTTTCCTTACTCGGGCAGCCGCCTCACTGCCGAGGATAATGCCATGGTGGACAGAGCCATTGCCTATATGGAGCTGGATGAGTTTGAGGACAGATACATCGATGAGCTTTCGGGCGGACAGCGCCAGCGCGCTTATATCGCGATGGTGATCGCGCAGGACACAGACTATGTCCTGCTTGATGAGCCGACAAACAATCTTGATATCTACCACGCCTCCAACCTGATGCGCATTGCCCGCCGCCTTTGCGACGAGCTGGGCAAGACCGTGATCCTTGTGCTGCATGAGATCAATTATGCCGCCTTCTACTCTGATTATGTTTGCGCTTTTGTTGACGGAAAAATCGCAAAATTCGGCACTGTTGATGAGGTTATGACCAAGGAATGTCTGCGTAGCATCTACAATGTAGACTTTGAGATCATCCGCATCCACGACAAGCCCCTTTCCGTCTATTACTGATGTATGGTTTTATTTTAAAACATAAAAAATTCAAAAAAGGAGAAATGAAAACCATGAAAAGAATGATCAGCCTTGTGCTTGCCCTTGTTTTGGCTTGCACCGCACTCTTCACTCTTGCCGCCTGCAAGAATGATCAGGACCCCCAGGACCCTCAGAACCCCAACAACCCCACTCCCCCCAACACTCCTACCAGCGTAACCATCAAGGCAAACAATGCCGATAAGGTTATTGCCGACATTACAGTTCCTTACAATCCCCAGCGTATCGCTGTGCTGGATATGCCCGCACTGGATATTCTGGATGCGCTTGGACTTGGCGACCGTATCGTCGGCTCTGCCAGCGTCAGCATCGAGTACCTCAAGGACTACAACCCCGACGATTCGAACGGCAAGATCGCAAACCTCGGCTCTGTTAAGACCGCTGATATGGAGGCTGTTGCTACCTGCGCCCCCGACATCATTTTCATCGGCGGCAGACTGAGCAGCTCCTACGCCGCTTTTGAAGAGATCGCCCCGGTTGTTTACCTCAGTGTAGATTACACAAAGGGTGTTGTGCAGAGCACCTTCGACAATGCAAAGACCATTGCCTCCATCTTTGGTAAGGAGGCCGAGGTTGACGACATCATCGCCCAGTACAACTTCACTGCAAGAGTTGAGGCGCTCAAGACTGTATTCAACGGCAAGAACGCCGTTCTCGGCATGTACAACAACAATGCGCTTGGTCTGCAGGATAACGAGAGCCAGCTCTCCATCCTTGCCAAGGAGATCGGCTTCAACAACCTGAGCATGACCGTTGGTGACAGCGCAGAAAAGCCTACCCATGGCGAGTCTGCCGGTTGGGAGACTATCGTTACCCTCAACCCCGAGTACATCTTCGTTCTTGACAGAAGCTCTGCTGTCAGCAGCGGAGATGGCGTTTACGGCGCACGTGAGGTCATCGAAAACGATATCATCCGCCAGCTGGATTGCTGGAAGAACGGTAACATTATTTACTTCATCGAGCATGCAAACGTTTGGTACACCTCTACCGGTGGCATTCAGGCCCTTGACACCATGATCGAGGACCTTGAGATCGGCCTTGCCCCCGATATGCCCTGATCGCAATGCAAAAGGTATAAAAAAGAACACGGCAGGCGGGATCTGATAAGATTCCGCCT
>CAZOWH010000117.1:0-6453 GCA_964583425.1 uncultured Lachnospiraceae bacterium | reverse complement strand
AACCGTCTGTTCTCTCTTTCTGCTTGTAATATGGGTTTGGGCTTAGCCCATTTGCGTTTGACTAGTCAAATGCGACGCTTGCACTTTTGTCAAGTTGCAAATTCTTCGCTAAGAACCTCACCCTATTCTCGTCTCTTTTTTGACTATAGCCTTTATCAAAGCTTAAAGCTGGTAAAGGTACTGAGGATCGCGGTAACAAGGATCGCAAGAATGCAAACGGGTGCTATATAGCGGATCATGACCGAGAACAGCTTTTTCCATCTAAACTTGTCGGAAAGCTCTACCTCCTCGATGACCTTCTGCGGCTTTAAGAAAAAGCCCACAAAAATGCTGGTTGCAAGTGCCACAATGGGCATGATCACGCTGTTACTGATAAAATCAAAGAAATCCAGAAGCTGCAAACCAAGGAGCGTCACACCGCTCCATGCGCTATAACCAAGCGAGGAAGCAGCACCCACCACCAGGCTGAAGCCCAGCACGATCAAGGAGCACATCTTGCGGTTAAGCTTTACCTTATCGAGCAGCGTGGATACCACCGTTTCCATGAGGGAAATGGAGGAGGTCAGTGCCGCAAAGAAAACCATGACAAAGAATGCCGCGCCGATAAATGCGCCACCCGGCATGGTATCAAAGATCTTGGGCAGTGTCACAAACATCAGGCTGGGACCGCTGGCACCAAGTGCCTGCTCGCCACCAAAGGCAAACACGGCGGGGATGATCATCAGACCCGCGAGAAATGCCACACCGGTATCAAATATCTCGATCTGGTGTGCCGATTTTTCAATGCTGATTTCCTTCTTCATGTAGGAGCCAAAGGTGATCATAATACCCATAGCAAGCGACATGGAATAAAAGAGCTGACCCATGGCTGCCACGACCGTTTTCCAGGAAAATTTAGTGAAATCGGGCTTGATATAGTAAAGCACACCCTCCCACGCGCCATCAACAGCAATTATGCTGTAAATGGCAATGAACAGGATCAGCACGATAAGCGCGGGCATCATGACCTTGCTGACCTTTTCAATGCCCTTGTCAACACCAAGCAGCACCACCAGGGCAGTAAGCCCCATAAAAAGCACAAACCACACAAGCGGCTCACCCGTTTTGCCGATATACTCACCGAAATAGCTATCATTTGCCATAGCAGAGCCCTGCCCTGTGACAAAGCCCGCAATATATTTCATGACCCAGCCGCCAATGACCGAGTAATAGGGCAAAATGATTGCGGGAACGACCGCCGCCAAAACACCCACAAAGGAAAATCTTTTATCCAGCAAGCGAAATGCGCCTACGGGGCTTTGCCCTGTCTTACGCCCAATGGCAATCTCCGCCACCATCAGTGAAAAGCCAAAGGTTACCGAAAGGGCAATATACACCAGCAAAAAGATACCGCCTCCGTACTTTGCGGCAAGGTAAGGAAAGCGCCAGATGTTGCCAAGCCCCACAGCAGAGCCTGCCGCTGCCAGCACAAATCCGATCTTTCCCGTAAAGGAACTTCTCTTTTCTTCCATAGTCACACTCCTGTTGTTTTTGTAGGAAAGCACATAAGTTTTAATAGTATACCATATAATAAAATATTTTGCAAGTCGAAATATCAAAATGTTTTATTATGAGTCAATAACAAAAAGGAGCAGCTTGTGGCTGCTCCTTTTTGTTAAGGCTCAATGATATGACAGTCAAAATCCATCAACTCTGCCAGCATTTTAATTTCTGCCAGCACATTGCCCTCGGCAATGGCATAATGCTGATTGACGCCGATCCCTCCGATACGGCGAAACAGCTCGTGCGGCGGCAGGCTCGGATGCCGAAAATTCGCATGAGAATAGCTTGCAAGATAGTGCTTGGTGGGCAAGCACTCCACCACGGTTGCCACGCATTTCAGCCTGCCGTTTTCCTCGGAAACATGCAACATAGTCTTTTTCCCCGCGGGAAACACGTACCATGCAAAGGGCGCGCCCGCATGCTTCCATCCGCTTTTGGCAAAGCGCTCGTCGCGTGCGATGATCACATTCTCGGGACAAGCGGTATAATCGTTGGGACCCGCATGCCCCGCCACAAAGCCACCGCGCTCATGATCAATATAAAACGGCTCGATAAAATTAGCGGTCTTGCCCGTTAAAGCACATAAAATATAAACTGCGAGACCGCCGCCGATATCTCCCTCAGGCACCGTTACCAACTCAATCTCCTCATCCGTGGGAGTAAAGCCGGGGCGCAGCCCCACGTGGCGAAAGAGCGTGGTATCAATATCATTTAGCACCAAAAGATCGGTACCTGCATCAAGCGCCAGCTTTTCCATCGCCAGTGTGGCTTTTACCGATGCCCCGAATTTCTCCTCATCCACATTATCCATCATACGGTATCGGCTTTTCAGCCTTTGCAGCACTGCGCTTACCCGTTCGGTGGGTAGTAGCTCGATCTCGCGGCAAAGGTCTGCAACCGACAAAAATTCAAGCTCCGGTCCGATTTTTTGAAACACCCCGTAAGGATCTACGTACGTAGACCACATGGCGCGATTGTAGCAGGCAAGCAGGCTGATCTTGCTTCGTCTCAGTATCGCTCGCGTCTTGGCAGCTGCGGCAAATACCATGATTTTGGGCACAAGCACCTCAAGCGTGCCGATCTCCACCGCAGTCATGGGGCGAGCGAAGCGCCTCAGTGAACCGGATGCCTCCAAAAATCCCACCAGCGCACCCGCGCTGAGAAAATCAACAAACTGATTTTCATCGTTGGTGTCGGTAATAGCAAGCGAGTCTCTTACAACCGAGGCAAGCATCAGCGGCACGGGATACAGCTCCCGCAAAAATGCGATCCACGGCGTATCCTCCGCCCATGACAAAAAGATCGCCACCACACAGTCCACATCCTCGGCGTAAAAGCGCTTTGCCCATTGCTCTGCCTCAGCACGCGTGCATACCACACCGCTGCCGATGACCTCTGCCCGATCTGCCAATGCACCGATATAGACTTTACATTCCTCGGTTTTCCGTGCAAGGTATGTACCGTTGGCTGTTCCCTCTCCCAAGGGGCAAAAGCGCTCCGCGCCGATAAACAGCATGCCGATTCTCGGCTTCCTTTTCAAATCCATATTTTACTCCTTGATCAAGGGCTCGATCAAGCCCTCCTTTTGGGCAAGCTTAACGAAGCGATACAGCTCGTGGGGCTTGAGCAAAAACAGCTTTCCCTCCTTGCCGCCGCCCTCGCGTACATACTGCATAGCATCATAAATATAATGCATACCCGTATATTTCCCCCATTCTCTGGTGCGTTTGCACTCCAGCTGACCGAAATAAACAGGCGTAAGACCAAAAAAGGGAGTATCAAAGCCAAAGGTGATGTAATTGACAGGCTTGCCGTTTTCAAGGCAGCTTTCCTCCCACTCCTTCAAGCGTTCGAGCGGATGCCCGTACCCCGGAAACCATTGACGGGTCTGCTGGTTCATTGCCGTCATGCCGTTTCCTTCATACTCAATAGAGGCGGGCGTTTGGCAGTTTTTATAGGTAATGTAATATTCGAAGCCAAGCCTTGAGACCACGCTGTATTGGGGGGTACCCGTATTGGGCTTGTAAAAGGGCGAGGCATCCTGAAAGGGGTAATAACCGCGCGGTACCATGCGCTCACCCACATGAGAAGCGATCTCAGCACGGGCACGGGTAATAAGCTTTGCCAAAAATTCGGGAGCGATATACCCCTGCGCCTCGGTAGCAACCGAAACCCCCACACTGGATACCATCGGCTCAAGATTGGGGCAAACACCACCCTGCTCCAGCGGAATATAGAGCTGCTCAACCAGCTCCGGGTGGTATTGATACCATGTTGAGGGAAAGGCAATACCTGCACGCATGCCGTCATTTGCCATAAGATTTAAAAAGTTACCGATCACGGGCAGATGACCAAGATCTGCAGCATAGAACAAAAAGCAGACCGGAATATCCTTGTTTTTGAGCCTTTCCAGCAAATATTCATCGGAATACTCATCATCCCAAGGCGTTTTTACGGCAGGGTCCTGCAGCCAATCCAGCGGCAGACGATGCTGTGTTTGCAGCGTAAAGCCAATACGCGGATTCAACCCCACCAGATTGTGTATCAAGCCATATTTCCCAAGCTCGGCGATCACACCGTCATAATCCTTTACCTTTTGCCATTTCGGATGCAGCACGATCTGATTGCCGATCACATCACAGTTATTGAATGCATCGGCATAATGCTTGACGGTCGGCATAAATTCTTCCCATTTATAGTCCTCGTAAAGCGCAATTACACCCGTGCGGATAAAATGCGTTTGCCAACGCATCATGGCATTGGGATCAATAAAGCCCACCTGCTTGCCGCTTTCCTTGTTTCTTTCTGCAATTCTTGCGGTCACCGTGGCATAGCGATCCGTGGGCAGCACCGTATCAATGGCGGTAGCGCCCTCCACCATGCAGTAAAGTGAGTGGATGCTTTTCCCGTTTTTTTGCTCCTCGCTTACCATGCTGTATACACTCTCACTGACGGCAAGGCAATCTCTTTTGATGATTTCGGGATAGCAATAGGGCGTATAATAATTCTCACCCTCGCGCCGGTCGGGCAGCACAAGCAGAGAGGTGGGCTGCGGCTTACCGAAATAAGCGTAAATATCTGCATAAAGCGCAAGCGCCTCATCAGCCCGTCTCGCCGAGATCACCTTTCCGCCAAAGGCAAGCACCTCACGCCTGAACTGATAGGTAGGAGCGTCGGTCAAGCTGCAATATAAGATCTCATCATAAAAATTGGCAAGATAATAAAAGCCCTCGATATGATTATTGCCCACTGCGGGCAGCACCGCACCGTACATGGTCCACGGGCGAGAGCAAATATAGGATTCAAAATCAATTCCCTCCTCACGGGCAAGCCTTGACAGCGTAGGCACGACCGTAGCGCACGAGGGGCATTTGTCATCGCTGAAAAAAAACAGCAGCTTTTTGCTTTTCATCTGATACCCTCCACTACCTCCTTGATCTTGGCAGCAACCAGATCGGAGATTTTTTCAATACCCATCTCATTCGGATGAATGAGATCATCGTCTCTCACATACGCCTCTATGTTATCTCGCAGCGCGGCATTGAGATCGTTCACTGTCACGCCTTCCGCGCACATCAGCGCTACCGCCGCCTCGTTATAGCGGTCAATATCCGTATTGAAATGGCGTGATTTATACCCGCCGCGCGGCAGCTCCTTTTTCGGGTGCGTCGGCGTAGTGGTGGCAAAAATAATTTTGGCACCCGTTTTTTGCAGCTGCTTGAGAATGCGCCCGAGATACTCCACGTAAACGGGAAGCGGCGTCATATTACCGTCATCATAATAAATTGCCGTATCCCACAGCCCGTTGTTCCAATGAATCACGTCCGGCGCGGGACATGCCGTCAGATAGGTGCGCAAGGAATTGAAGGTGTTGGCGGTATATTTGCAATTTCCTTCGGGACTCCAAACCTCATACGCCGCACCAAGCTTTTCTCTGATCCGTGTCTCGGTAAACATACGGATCGAATCACCGATCAGCATCACACGTGTAGCCATTCTGTATCTCCTTTTCATTATCACTCTTGACATGAAATCGCCTTCATGCTATATTTATTATAGCGTTTCTGAGAGCGCCGCAAAAGATAGCATTCTGCAAATTTTGCAGATATTCTGCAAAGGAGAATATACCGTGGCAAAATATTTAACCACCCATAGGCAGGCATTGGGTATAAAAAGTCTCAGTGCCGATCTCTATTCCTCCCCCTTTGAGCACACCTTTGATGCGCAAAAAAGATATCCTCCTTTTACCCTTTTATACATCGTTCGAGGCGAGGTGAATTTTCACACAACAAGCTATTCCGTGCACGGTGCGGCGGGCGATTTCTTCTATATTCCGCACGGTATCCGCTATCACTCTGTGTGGCAGGGTAAGGGTGGCACCGCGCACTATTGCATCCACATGTATTTGACCGACGATAGTCCCTTGCGACAGGGAAGCTATCGACTGCAGCGAGTGGCGAAGCTTTCCTGTGAGGATACACACTCGCGCATGGTAGCCGTCTATCATATGCTGCAGCAAAATACACCTGCCACCACATTAGCAGGACTTTGTGCTGCACTTTCGCTGTACACAGATACGCTTCCCTTACTGATTGAGGCGCCCGAGATAAGCTACTCACCACTCCTCATCAACACAGTCAATTACATTCAAAAGCATTATGCCGAGGCGCCCGATATTCCCGAGATCGCGCGCGCCATGCAGGTCTCCGAATCCACGCTCTATCACCTCTTCAAAAGGGAGCTCGGCACCACACCCATTCGCTATTATAACCGTTTTCGTTTAGAGCAGGTAGTGCTCGCCCTTGGCGAGCCTGCCCCCATTGAGGAGATCGCCTACCGCCACGGCTTCGCTTCCTACGGCTATTTCAGAGAGCTGTTTAAGGCATACACAGGCATGACCCCGCAAGCATA
>CAZOWH010000116.1:0-6468 GCA_964583425.1 uncultured Lachnospiraceae bacterium | reverse complement strand
GCCAGTGTTTCCACAAGCGCCGAGAAGGGCGCCTTGGCAACAAGCATATCGTAAAAGGTTTTGATCATGGCAACATCGGCGGGATCGGTAATGCCGCTATACACAGCAAGCGCCTTTTCGATACCGTTTTCCTTGGTATATGCGGAAATTTCCACTGCCGCCGCGTCGCCTGCAAAATCAAAGAGATACCCCGCGGCAATGCCAACGGCAATATGGGCAGGCACGCCGCCCTGCTCGCGCACCATACGGAAGGCTCCTACCAAGCGGTCGGTGGCGGAGAGCTTGCGCTTGGGATCACGCCCCACACGGTCAAGCGAATCAACCAGCAGCTTGTTTTCAAAGCGCACCATCAGATCCTCTACAAATTGCATGGTATCATCCAGCGGTGCACCGTGGCGCCGGGCGAGCGCGCGTGCCGATTCGAGCAGTGCGCGGGTGAGAATGTATTTGATCTCACCGTCGGTGGCGGCTTCAAAAATGTAACGGTAGCCCTTTTGATATGCCACATAAGCCATCAGCGCGTGGCCCATGTTGTGAATGAGGAGCTTGCGCTCGATAAAGAATGCGAAGGGCGAGAAGGGCACCAGCTCCTTAATGGGAGGCATCTCACAGCCCACAGGGCGGAAGCCTGCGGCATCCACGGGTAGCTCGCTATAAGGCTCGGCGCACACAGCAAGCGGATATTTTGCCTTAAATTTCTCGGGCGTGGGAGGCACTGTTCTGCCAACCGAAACACACACAAAGCCAACATTCTCCTCAAACCATATCATATCCTCAGCGGGAATGTGGGGCGCAACAAGACCATGTAGGTATTCGTTTGAGCCAATCATGTTTTCGCAGATCAAAATATTGAGGGGGCGACCGCTACGTGCTTTTCTCTCGCAGATCGCCTTGGCAATCAGGGGTGCCACAAAGGGCAAAATGTTCACGCCAAGCGCTGTTGCCAGAATATCGGCATCGGCAATGGTATCGATCACCGCCTGCTCGTCTCTACCACTCACGGCATCGATATTTTCCACCCATTCGGGCACATATTCGGTACCGCGCGTCACGTAAATAGGGTATTTCCCTGCCTCGTTAATGGCATTTACCACGTCGGCATTTACATCCACAAAGGTGGTGTGATAGCCCGAAAGATAAAAGCGCTGGGCAATAAAGCCGCGTCCGATATTACCCGCACCGTACATGACAGCTCTCATACTTGATACACTCCTTGTATTTTTTATCATACCAATTATAGCACGCGCAATTGACCTTGTCAAGCAAAAAGGGGCATCCTCTGCAAAATGCAAAGATGCCCCCTTCGTCACGCCGTCGTCTGCGGCTTTTTCTTGTATTTAAAGGGAATTTGCGACACGATAATAGCAATAAAGATCAGCACCATACCAAGCACCTCGGTTACGGCGGGATAGAGCCCCAGCGCGATCATACTGGCGATCACCGCCACCACCGATTCAAGGCTTAAAACAAGGCTGGCAAGCGTGGCAGGTGTGCGCTGCTGCCCTACGATCTGCAGGGTGTACGCCACCGCCGAGGAAAAAATGCCCGCGTAAAGCACGGTCCACCAGCCCGTCATCACGCCCGCCACGGTAGGACTTTCAAAAATAACCGCCAAAACAGTGGAAACAACGCCCACCACAAGGAACTGCACCGCCGACAGGCGCACCGCATCCACACGGTTGCCGAGGTGATCCACCAATATCATTTGGCAGGCAAACAGCAGCGAGCAGATCATCAGCTGAATGTCGCCCGTAGTAAGCGAGGAGCTGTTCATGCAAAGCAGCCACAAGCCGCCGAGCGCCACTACCACGCACCCGTAAATATGGGGCGCGGCGCGCTTGCCGAGAAAAAGCCCGAAAAGCGGTACAAACACGATATAAAGCGCGGTGATAAAGGCATCCTTGCCGGGCGAGCCCGTGTTGCTGGCAATGCCAAGCTGCTGGAGCGCCGAGGCAGAGCAAAGGAAAAGTCCGCAAAAGGCACCGCCAAGCCAGGTGAGCTTATGTGCCTCACGGGTGGCGGGCTGAAAGGTGCCCTTTTTCTTTGCCAAGGCATCCTTCACAAGAAACACAACAAGCAGCGCCGCTGCACCCACAAAGGAGCGAAGCGCGAGAAAGGTAAAGGCGGGAATGGTTTCGGCGGCGGTATCCTGTGCCACAAAGGTGGTACCCCAGAAAAATGCCGCCAGCAAGCAGCAGATAAGACCGCTTGATCTCTTCATGGTCAAACACTCACTTTCAACGGGAATAGCGCGTCTATTCTATCATAGCACGCAAAATATGTCAAGAAACGGCAGTGCATGTAGCAGGCTTAATCCTTGTCTGCAGGCTCATCGGGATCGGCATCGGGCTTTTGATGGCATCCAAGGCGAATGCTGCCCTTGCCGAATTTTTGGCGAATGGCATACAGTGCATCCTCTACGCCCTCCTGCTTGCTTTTTCCGTTCTCCTCTTGCGAAAACATATCCAGCTGCTCCTCGGTCTCATCGGTGCCGACAAGCCCCGCTGCGGTTACAGTGAGCGCACGGATCATATTGCCGTAGCCGTTTGCCTCCTTGATCAGCTCCATGGCACGCTCCACCAGCTCGCGCTGGAGCCACGTGGCGCGTCTTAGCGTGCATTGCCGCTGTACGGTACGAAAATCGGGGCTTTTGACCTGCACCTGCACCACGGTGCATTTGCAGTTTTCCTCACGCATGCGGGCGACTACCGAATCGCAAAGCGCGGCAACACCCGCACGGATCTGCGCCTCACCCACGATATTGCGGCGAAAGGTCATACCGTTGCCGATCGATTTCGGGCGCTTTCGCGTATAGTAAGAGCCAACGGGCTCGTTATCCCTGCCGTTTGCATAGCGCCACAATATTTCTCCCGCCTCGCCAAGCAGCGCCGTCAGCCGCACGGGGTCCGCGGCGGCAAGATCGCCAATGGTTAAAACCCCCAGCGAGCGCAGCTGCTGTGCGGTACGGCGACCGACAAACAGCATATCGGAAACCGGCAACGGATAGACGATCTCCCGAAAATTCTCGCGGCTGATCACGGTGGTGGCATCGGGCTTTTTGTAGTCACTGCCAAGCTTTGCAAACACGCGGCAAAAGCTAACGCCAACCGATATGGTAATACCGATCTCATTGCGCACACGCGCGCGAATGGCATCGGCAAGCTCACGCGGTGACATGGGGAACAAATGCATGCTGCCCGTCACATCAAGAAAGGATTCGTCAATGCCGAAGGGGTCAACAAGATCGGTGTAATCAAGATAAATCGCATTCACCAGCCGCGAAATTTCATGATAGCGCCCGTGGTGGGGGTGCACCAGCACCAGCTCAGGGCATTTTTTCTTTGCCTGCCAGATCGTTTCGGCAGTCTTGACGCCGTAGCCCTTAGCAAGCTCGTTTTTGGCAAGAATGATGCCGTGGCGGCTTTCGGGATCGCCTGCCACCGCCATAGGCACACACGCCAGCTCGGGGCGGGAGAGCATTTCAACAGAAGCAAAAAAGCCGTTGCAATCGCAGTGCAGGATGATGCGATCCTTCATATTCTCTCCCTCCCTATCATTTTATGATGCTTTAGTCAAGCGCGATCAAAAATTTCAAATCTCTCGCGCAATTTGCCGCCATGCCAAAAGGCGTGCCTGCGGCATCGGGCGTGCGCAGCCGATAGCCTGCAGCACCGAGAAACGCCGCCGCACGGGGTGCAAAATCGCGGTTGCCAAGCCACTCCTTAAAATAAACGTCTGCACCTCGGCGCTCGTAAAACGCCACGAACTCCCCTTTTATTCCCACAGCACCGCCAAGCGAGAAGCCCAGCGAGAAAAAGGCAGGTGTGGGCATAACAAAGGGCGGCTGTAAAAAGGTCTCACGCGCCGACAGATAGTCTTCAAGCGAGAGGTGACGAATGGGGGCGGTATCCACCAAAGCCCCCTCGGCACGCCCCTCCTTTGTCAGCACGCGGGAGATGGGTGTAAGCCCCGCCTTTTGATAAAAGTCAAAAAGAGACGGACTTGAGGGGCGCAGAAAAACGGGATAGCCCTCGGCGATCACCTCACCAAGCAGCCGTCTTGCAAGCCCCTTGCCGCGGTGTGCGGGGGCGGTCGCCACGGCATAAAGATAGCGCGCCTCCCGCTCACCCGCTTCTGTTTTGATGGGATACGGGATCGAAAACAGCATGGCAAGGGGGGTATCTCCCTCGCGGATCACGCGCAGGTGATCGGGCATTACATGGCGAAACAGCGCATCATCCCACGCCTTTGGCGCACCCGGAAACGCCGTTTCATAAAGTGCGCGGCATGCGGTATATAATTTTTCCATTTTCTCACCCCTTTTACGTCTATATATTTAGTATATCCCATTTTCTGCCGGCCGTCAAGCAGAAGCGGCAGAAAAACGACCGCGCTCCGAGGGGAGCACGGCCGCTTTATTACGAGGATTTTTCATTGCTTGGCAGGGAGAGTGGCTTTGCCTTTTCCTTTTGTGCGCGGCGAGAGTCGCCCAGCACGGCAAGCGTTTCGCTGAGCAGCGTGCGCACCTCATCGGGCAGGTCGGCATAGGCGCTCATCATATTGCGCAGGCTCTGTCGCTTGCCGCCAAGCAGACCCGAAACGGTATCCTGCTCCGATGCCTCAAGGATGCCGAAAAGCGCCTCACTGAAGCGGCGACGCCGCTCGGGGCTGGTGACGCTGACAAAATGATCAACGATCGCTTCTGTCTTTTTCCCAAACGCCGTGCGCTCATCGGTATAAACAAAATCGCACCCCAGCACCTCCCAGGAATACCCGTCGTGCTGCATCAGCCCCTTGTTGGTGCTTTTTACGATCTTGTAGTTGGTATCGTGCTCCAGCAGGACCGCCACGATAGAGGATTGCGGCAAATATGTGGCAATACGGTCTCGCATTTCAAGGTACGCAGCGCCCGTCAGCGTGCTGTCGCAAAAGCCGGGGCCATCGTTGTTGTAAACGGCACGGATGCGGTAGCGCAGGTGATCCCCCGCATTCACTGCGGCATACATGGCAAGGTTGCCCCCCTTGGAGTGCCCGCCCACATAAATGCGCCGCAACGGATACGCCGCCGCGATCTCGCGCAGATATTCCACCGCCGAGAGCTGTGCGGGCACCGGGCACTCGTAGCTCATGCGGAAGTCCTCCTTCCAGCCGATAAGCGTGTCGTCCGTGCCCTCAAAGGAAATGAAAATATTTTGCCCCGGCAGCAGGAAGGAGATCGCACCAAACTGCATACCGTCTGCGCGATTGAGCACCTTTCGTGCACCCAGCATGCGCAACGACGAAAAGCGCCCCGATGCCGCCAGCGTGCGCAGCAGACGCTCGTGATTGGAATCGATAGTGCCATCCGCAACGCCGGGACGCGCAAAATATGCCTTTGCCGCATCGGAAAGCCGCACAGGGTCAGCCGTAGCACCGCTTGGCACGATCCCCTCAAGATCCATATACGCCAGCATGGAAAAGATCAGCGCATCAACAGGACAAAGCGAGGCGTTGCCAAAGGACAGATCGCCGCGCCATGTAAGATAATCAAACAAATTACTCATAGATGCCCTCCTTTTCCGAGCATATGCGACACCTCATCTAAGTGTCGCTGACAGTATTATGATAACATAAAGGGCGCGGGAATGTCAAGCAATTCCCCCGCCCTTTGTGCATGGAAATGTGTACCGTTTGGTAGTTTTTTGTGATCACAAGCCGATTTTTCAGCGTTTGCCCCGCTTACCGCCGATAGGCGCTGCGCTGCGCGCATTTTTCCCCTGCGGCGCCGTGGGCTTACCACCTTGCGATGCTTTTGCCCCCGATGTGTGACGTGCATCTGCCCGTTTGCCACCCTTTTGTCGGGGCTCGGTCTGCGAATGCGCGGCAGCACCCGCAGGGCGCACAAGGCAAGTGGGTGCTGTGCCAATAAGATCCTCGCGGTGTGCCTTTCTCAGTGCCTCGCGCACGGCGGCGGCATTTTGCGGGCGATTGAACTGCAAGAGTGCACGCTGCAGCTGCTTTTCGTGATAGTCACGCGGCACAAACACAGGCTTCATGGAAAGCGGATCAATGCCCGTATAGAACATTACCGTAGAGGCAGTGCCGGGGGTGGGATAATAGTCCTGCACCTGCTCGGGCGCGTATCGATCGCGCTTTAAGCACTCGGCAAGCGCCACGGCATCACCGAGCGTGCTGCCGGGGTGACTGGACATGAGATAGGGTACGAGATACTGCTCCTTGCCCATCGATTTTGTCAGCTCGAAAAAGCGTGCACGGAATTTTTGATAGACCTCAAAATGCGGCTTGCCCATGGCATCCAGCACGCCGTCGGCACAGTGCTCGGGGGCAACCTTCAGCTGCCCGCTGACGTGGTCGCGCACCAGCTTTTTGAAAAAGCTTTCGTCGGGGTCGGCAAGCAGATAATCAAAGCGAATACCCGAACGGATAAATACCTTTTTCACCCTCGGCAACGCCTCGATCGCCTCCAGC
>CAZOWH010000115.1:0-6553 GCA_964583425.1 uncultured Lachnospiraceae bacterium | reverse complement strand
CAGGTGCCGACGACCCCATCGAGGCTGTCTGGGGCATCGGCTTTAAAATGAAGGGATAATTTTTACCAAGTCTTAACCGTTTTCCTAACCGCTTTCTTTACGGTTTTCTTGTATCATGGCAATATCGGGGTGTGCGTACATAATGCGCATTGTTTGCACAAGCAAAGCCTTCTCCTTGAGGAGAAGCCTAAAAGTGCATACACGGTGCGCGATGCTTGCATGCTTCCCCCGCCCGTGTCATCCTGAGCGGAGCGGAGCGCAGTCGAACTGCGAAGCAGTGCGAGGCGTAAGCCGAGCAGGATCTCGGGCATGATACGTTCGCACAAAACCCTTTTGCGCGCATGTAACATTTTAAAAAGGTTTGGTGCATACATACCGCCCAAAACGCCACTTGCGTTTTGGGAGATCCTTCGTCGCGCTTTGTTGCGCTCCTCAGGATGACAGAATAGGTGTGCGCATGTTTTTGCCGCATCGCGGATCGCGGCAGGATTCGGTAGGGGTCGGCGCCTCGACGACCCGTTTGTTCGCGCCGCATCGCGGAGGCGGGAGGCGGAACGCCGCCATGGGCGGCTACACCTCACCACCTGCTGCGCAGGAGCCTCTCCTCAAGGAGAAGCCTAAAAGTGCATACACGGTGCGCATTGTTCGCGCGTTTCCGTAGGGCAGTTGCCCTCGCCTGCGGCGAGCTTGCTCCTGCCGTGATTTGTTCGCACCAAATCGCGGACGCGGGAGGGGGAACCCCTCCCCTACGGTATTGAGGTACGCGTACACGGTGCGCGATTTTTAATGTATCGGGGATGCGGGGCATCGTAGGTGCCGCGACCGAGCGAAGCGAGCGTCGACATGCTCGGCGAAGCCGAGGACAGTGCCCCTACCGAGATAATGCATACACGGTACGCAATGTTCGCGCAAGCCATGCCTCCCTCCGGGATGGGAGCTGTGTCGCCAAGCGACACGTCGAGTTTGCTTCGCAAACATCGCGGTGGCACGCGCATGCGTGCCGGAAGGAGTAAGCGTTTGTTCGCACTGCATCGCAGACGCGGGAGCATATGGAATGCTCCCCTACGGTATAAACCGAACATAAGGAGGCAAAATGATGGAATATGTATTAACAGCCGAGGGGCTCTCGAAGCACTACGGCAAATTTAAGGCGCTGGATGGGCTCTCGATGCACGTGCCAAAGGGCGCGATCTATGGCTTTGTGGGCAAAAACGGCGCGGGCAAGACCACGCTTATTCGCTTGGTGTGCGGCTTGCAGTCGCCTACCGCGGGCAAATACGCCATATACGGTATCGAAAACGGCAAAAAGGAGATCTCCGCCTCACGCCGCCGCATGGGTGCGGTGGTGGAAACGCCCTCGATCTATCTCGATATGACCGCAGAGCAAAACTTAAAGGAGCAGTATCGGATATTGGGGCTGCCCTCCTTTGAGACCATTCCCGCGCTTCTGCGCCTGGTGGGGCTGGAAAACACCGGCAAAAAGAAGGCGCGCAACTTCTCGCTTGGTATGAAGCAGCGTCTCGGCATTGCGGTGGCGCTTTGCGGCGACCCTGATTTTTTGGTGCTTGATGAGCCTGTAAACGGTCTTGACCCGCAGGGTATTATTGAAATTCGCGAGCTGATCTTAAAGCTCAATCGCGAGCATCAGATCACGGTGCTCATTTCGAGCCACATCCTTGATGAGCTGGCGCGTCTTGCTACCCATTACGGGTTTATCGACGGCGGGCGCATGGTAAAGGAGATCAGTGCCGCCGAGCTTGATGCCGCCTGCCGCAAGTGCATGCGTGTGGAGGTGACCGATACCAAAATTCTTGCACATGTGCTTGACGAAATGGGTGTGGAATATAAGATCATTTCCGAAAAAACGGCAGACGTGTTTGAAAAAATCAACATTTCGCGCCTTACATTGGCGCTGGATCGCGCAGGCTGTGAGCTGATCTCCGCTACCGAGCGAGATGAAAGTCTTGAAAGCTATTATGTCAGCCTTGTCGGCGGGAGAGCGGCGGGTGATGGCAATGCGTAAGCTGCTTTCGGCGGGGCTTTATCGCTCCTCTCGCCATCCCGCGATATTTTTGCTGCCGCTTCTCAATTTCTTGTTTGGCATGCTCTTTGCCAAAGATGAATTCTACGACCCCTCCTTTTTTATCGTGCCCATCACGAGCGTTGCGGTTTTTGCCGCGCTCTCGCTCGGGCGCGAGCACGGAGAAGGGACCCTGCGCAATAAGGTGGTAACGGGACATACAAAGGGGCAGTTCTTTCTTTCCGAGTGCTTGCTCAATGTCGGCGTTTCGCTTGTGCTGGGCGTATTCTTTTGCCTTGGTGTGCTTGTAATGGTGCTGATCTTGGGGAATACCGTGATCACCGTTCCCGCCGCGGCGCTGTGGTACGGGGCGCTCATTGTCCTTTGCCTTTTGGCGGCGTTCTCGGTTTTGCTGACCACGATCTGCATGCTGATCACCCAATGGGCGGTTACTGCCATCGTTGGCGTGCTATTGGCGTTTGCCTTACTGGGCGGTGCGTTTGTTGTTGGTGACGCGCTTCGCGCGCCTCCCACATATGAGGATTTGATCACGGATGAAGCGGGCGAGGAGATTGCGGTGCAAACGATTGCGAACAAGGCGTATGTTGGCGGTGCCGCGCGTGCGATCCTCACGGCATTGCAGCGCACCAATCCTTGGGGGCAGATATTTATTGCCACCGATGCGCTTTTTACCTTTGAGTACGGTCTTACTACGGACCTTCTTCTTGCCGATGCGCCCGATAATTTTGCGGTGTTTTACTATCTTCCGCTCTATTCTCTCGGCCTCGCGTTCCTGTCGGGCGCGGTCGGTTGGCTTGCCTTTCGGCGTAAGGATCTGAAATAAGGCGGTGACGGTATGAAAAAATTGTTATCCTCGGGCTTTTCAAGGCTTCTGCACAGCAAGATCTTTTGGCTCGGTATGCTGGTAGAGGCGGGGCTTGCCGTTTGGGCTTGCATTGCCAGATATTACGACAGTGTTCTGCTGCCCGGCATGGGTTACGATAACCCCGATTATCTTTTGTTTATCGCCGCCATGTACAGCCCCGTCTTGGTAGCGGTGTTTGTCAGCTTATTTATCGGCACCGAGTATTCCGACGGCACCATGCGTAACAAGGTGGCGGTAGGGCATACGCGTCTTGACATTTATCTTTCAAATCTGATCGTTTGTGTGGCGGCGGTGCTGATGATGCATCTCGCGTACATTGGCGTTGTGCTGGCGCTGGGCTTGCCGCTGCTCGGCGGCTTTGTGGAGCTCTCTGCCAAAACGCTGGTGGTGTTCTTTTTCTGCAGCCTCGCCACCGAGGTGGCGCTGGCGGCACTGATGCTGGTGGGGGCGATGCTGATCCCCAATAAGGCGGTAAGCGCCATTGTTACCATGCTGCTGGGGCTGGGGCTTTTGATGGCTGCCATGACGATCCAGTCAAGGCTGAACGCGCCTGAAATGATCAGCAATTGGATCGGGCTTAGCGAGGCGGGCGAGCTGATGATGGGCGAGCCCTATCCAAATCCCAAATACCTTACCGGCGCCAAGCGGCAGCTCTTCCAATTTTTATATGAGCTTTTGCCGGGTGGGCAGCTCATCACCATCGGGCAGAGCGTCACGCTCCCCGAAAGCGTGTGGCATTTGCCGGTATATTCGCTGCTGCTCACCGTGCTCACAACGCTTGGCGGCGCCCTTGCCTTTAGGCAAAGGGATCTCAAATAAGGCGGTGACGGTATGAGAAATTTATTGCGTTCCAATTTCAGCCGCCTGTGGCGCAGCAAGCTTTTGTATCTCGGCACCGCTGCGGTTGCCGCTACCGTTTTGCTGGTGCTTTTCAACAATCTCTATTACAAAGAACTTTGGAAGCTGGATATCACGGCAGAAAATCTGCTTTTTGCGTGGCTTGGCTATTTTCCTGTGGTGATTGCCGTGGTGTTTTCCTTCTTTGTCGGCACCGATTATAACGACAAGACCATTCGCAACAAGCTTGTGGTGGGAGAGAGTCGGGTCAATATCTATCTTGCCAACCTGATAACCGGCACCGTTGCGGCACTTTTTATGTATCTTTTGGGGGCGGGCACTGTGATCGTGGTCGGCGCGCCGCTGCTCGGCGGCTTTACATACCCTGCCGCGGTGCTCCTGCTGCAGGTTTTATGGAGCCTTTGCGCCATTGTGCTGCTGGTAGCCTTGTTCACGCTTGTGCTCATGCTCATTTCCAACATGGCTGTTTCAGTGATCGCGGCGGTGCTTTTGGCACTCGGTATGATATTTTTAGCCATCAAATTGGATGGCGCGCTTTCAGAGCCCGCGTTTTTTGAGAATTATGTGTATGAGACGGATGCGAACGGCAAATACGATGATGAAAGCTACACGGTGGAGCTGACCGAAAATCCGCGCTACCTGTCGGGATTTTCGCGCAAGGCAGTGCAGTTTTTACACGATTTTTTGCCGTGCGATCAGATCTATCAGCTCGGCGGCGACACGCTGCCCGAAAATTTTGCGCGCTTTCCGCTGTATGCCGTGATATTTATGGCGGGGTGCACGGCTTGCGGCGTGCTCTTGTTTAAAAGAAAGGATCTGAAGTAAACCAAAAAGGAGGGGGAACGGTGGCTGTTTTATGGGTTCTTGTGGGCGTGCTCTCACTCGCAGTGGTGCTGCTGGCGGCAAAGGTCGTGAGCCTGCGGCGCGCGGCACGCGAGATCGCCGCCGAGTTTGCCGCGCGGCTTGAGCTTGACACCAATACCCTCATCGGCATTTCCACGCGCGATAAATACATGTGTAGACTGGCAAACGACATCAATGCGCAGCTGCGCCTTTTGCGCGAGCAGCGCCGTCGCTATCTCGACGGTGACAGAGAGCTAAAGGATGCCGTAACGGGTATCTCGCACGATCTGCGCACGCCGCTCACCGCCATATTCGGCTACCTCGATCTTTTGGAGCGTGAGGAAAAATCCGACACCGTTGCGCGGTATCTCGCGTTTATCGGGGACCGTGCCGAGGCAATGCGCGCACTGACCGAGGAGCTGTTCCGCTATTCGGTGATCTTATCGGGCGAGCGCACGCTGCAGTGTGAGCCCGTTTGCCTGAACGCCGCGCTGGAGGAGGCGGTTGCGGGCTTTTACGGCGCGCTGTGCGCGCGGGGGATCACGCCCACGGTTAAGCTCACCGAGGTGCGCGTGGAGCGCATGCTGGATCCTGCCGCGCTCTCCCGCATTTTTGAGAATATCCTTGGCAATGCGCTCAAATACAGCGACGGCGATCTTTTGGTTACACTTACCCCCGCGGGGGAGATGCTGTTTGCCAACAGCGCCGCGGGGCTGGATGCCGTGCAGGTGGGCAAGCTCTTTCACCGCTTTTTTACCGTTGAGGCAGCACGCAGCGGTACGGGGCTGGGGCTTTCGATCGCCAAAGCGCTTGCCGAGCAGATGGGCGGCACCGTTACCGCACGATATGAAACGGGTAAGCTGTATATCGTTCTTGCTTTTTTTAACGCGGAATAACAAAATCACGCGAAAATGTTGAATTTTCATTGATTTTTTGTTTTTTTAGTGTTACAATAAAAGTAATAATGATAAAAGGAGACCGTACATAATGTTTGGTTTTGGTAAGAAAAAGAAGCAGCGCGAGGAGGAAGCGCGCGCGGCGGCTGCGGCTGCCGAAAAGGCGAGAATTGCTGAGGAAATGAAAAAGGCAGAGGAAATGAGAAAGGCAGAGTTGGCAAAGAAGGCAGAAGAAGCCCGCCTTGCCGAGGAAGCCAAGAAAGCCGAGGAGGCAAAAAAGGCTGAGGAAGCCAAGAAAGCCGAAGCGAAAAAAAGCGTGCCTCAGAAAAAGCCCGCTGTGAAAAAAGAAGCTGCAAAGACCGAGGATGCCGCGCCCGCAAAGAAGGTGCCTGCAAAAAAGGCGACCGCCAAGGTGGCAGAGCCTGCCCCCGAAAAAGCATCCGCTAAGGCAGATGCGCCCGCCGCACCCGCAAAAAAGGCGCTCGCAAAGAAGGCGACCGCCAAGGCGGAGGAGCCTGCCCCCGAAAAAGCATCCGCTAAGGCAGATGCGCCCGCCGCGCCCGCAAAGAAGGTGCCTGCAAAAAAGGCGACCGCCAAGGTGGCAGAGCCTGCCCCTGCTCCCACAGAGGAGGAGATCGGCGAGGAGGTTATAAAATCGAACGGCAAGTTTGAGATCAAGCGCACCGCTGACGGCAGATATATGTTTAATGTGCGTGCAGGCAATACGCAGATCATTGCCAGCTCGCAGGTCTACAGCTCGATGGCGGCATGCAAAAACGGCATTGCCAGCATCGGTGCAAATGCGCCCGTGGCGGCAGTGGAGGACCAGACCCTGCAGACCATCAACGAGGAAAAATGCCCCAAGTTTCAGATCTATTTTGATAAGGCGGGTAAGTACCGCTTTAATCTGATCGCCACCAACGGCAACAACATCCTTTCCTGCACGCAGGGCTATCGCCAAAAATCCAGTTGCAAGAATGGTATCAAGAGCGTGATCAACAACGCCAGCGCTCCCACCGAGATCTTGAAGGACGAGAAATAATGAAAAAG
>CAZOWH010000114.1:0-6581 GCA_964583425.1 uncultured Lachnospiraceae bacterium | reverse complement strand
GTTGTTCATCTTGGTGCCACACACGGGACAATTTTTATCGGGCAGGTCAAAGCCCGAGCCGATCCCCTCGGGCACGTCAAACTCATTGTGACGGCACTTGGGGCACCAGTAATGCGGCGGCAGAGGGTTTACCTCCGAGATACCTGCCATAGAGGCAACAAAGGAGGAGCCAACCGAACCGCGGGAGCCGACAAGATAGCCCTGACTCTCACTGTACCACACCAGCTTTTGGGCGATCATATAAAGCACGGCAAAGCCGTTTTTGATAATAGAGGTCAGCTCCTTGTCAAGGCGCTTGCTTACGATCTCGGGCAAAGGATCACCGTACATCGATTTGGCGCGCTCGTAGCAAATGCGTTGCAGATCCTCCTCGGCGCCCTCCATATTCGGTGTAAACGTCCCCTTCGGGAAAGGACGAATGTCGTTATCGATTTGATCGGCAATAAGGTTGGTGTTGGTGACCACCACCTCATATGCCTTTTCCTTGCCGAGATAGGAAAATTCCTCCAGCATTTCCTCGGTGGTGCGGTAATAAAGGTGCGAGGTCTGGTCCTCGTTTTTAAATTTAACACTGATCAAAACCTTGCGGAAAATCTCATCCTCATCGTTTAAGAAATGCGCGTCGCAGGTCGCCACCACGGGAATACCCAGCTTTTCGCCAAGCGCCACCACTCGACGGTTGAGATCGCGCAGGCCCTCATCGTTTGCGATTTTCCCCTCCGCCACCATAAAGCGGTTGTTGCTGATGGGCTGGATCTCAAGATAATCATAAAACTTGGCGATCTCCTCGATCTCCGCCTCAGGCTTGTTATCAATAATGGCGCGCATCAGCTCGCCCGCCTCGCAAGCGGAGCCGACAATAAGCCCTTCGCGGTGCTCTTCAAGCACGGTTTTCGGCACGCGCGGCACCTTGCGGTAATAATTGAGATAGCCAAAGGACACAAGCTTATAAAGATTTTTAAGGCCTGTTGCATTCTTCACCAGCAGGATCTGGTGATAGGGCGCAAGGCGTAAGGGGTCTGCTGTCGCGCTCATATCATTTTGCAGATCGCGGAAATTGCGGATCTCTGCCGCCTGCATTTTTTCCTGCATCTTGAAATAGATCATGGCAAGCATCTCGGCATCATCCGAGGCGCGGTGGTGATTAAACTCGCCAAGATTAAAGTATTTTGCAAGCGTATCAAGCTTGTGGTTTTTGAGCTCGGTGTTGAGATGGCGTGAAAGCGCCACGGTATCAAGGTAAGGATTTTCAAACTTCAGCTCGTTGTTTTTCGCGGCAACACGGATAAAGCCAATGTCAAAATCTGCGTTGTGCGCGATCAGCAAGCGATCTCCCATAAATGCAAGAAATTCGGGCAAAACATCCTTGATCACACGTGCATCCTTCACCATATCGTCAGTAATGCCCGTGAGCTCCACAACCTCCTGCGGAATCGGCATTTCGGGGTTCACAAAGGTATTGTAGCGCTCCAGCACCTCGCCGTTTTTCACCTTTACAGCACCGATCTCGGTAATGCCGCAGGTGCGGTTTGAAAGACCTGTGGTCTCGATATCAAACACCACAAACTCATCCTCAAACGTGCCTTTGTAATTACCGTAAAGGGCGCTTGCGGTATCATTGACGAAGTACGCCTCCATACCGTATATCACCTTTTGCCCCAGCTTTTCGGCAACCAGCATTGCCTCCTGATAGGCTTGTACATTTCCGTGGTCAGTCAGCGCCACGGCAGGGTGCCCCCATTTGTGTGCCTGCTTAACGGCAACATCGGGCGGGATCAAGGCATCCATTGCCGACATGGTGGTATGCAGATGGAGCTCCACACGCTTCTTCTCTGCATTATCCATGCGCTCCACCTTTTTGATGGAAGCGATATCGCTGTAATAAAAAGTAACATCAATATCCTTCACATCCTTGTGTACATCGTGCTTGGCATAGCCACGCAGTGCCACAGCAGCACCGTCCTTGACCACAGCACAAAGCGCCGCCTTATCCTCGGCATTCACGCCGAATTTTTTTACCATAATGGAGGAATTTCCGTCGGTCACACCAAAGTTTATGTTAAACTTTGTGCCATCTCGCGTGGTATCCTCGGTATAGCCAAAGACCTCACCAACGACCACGAGACCGCGCACAGGGTGCGTGATATGCGCGATCGGCATGGGGTGGATATCAAACTGCGCGCCGATCACGTATTCGGGTGCGGAAATATCGAATTTGAAGGCACCGATCTTACAGATGCCGTTCTCGATCTCGGCTTCCCCCACCTCGCCGATCAGCGACATCACCCGCTCACCCGTAGGCTGTGCGGGTGCGGTGCTCCCACCACCCTCGTTACCTGTGGGGCGCTCGGAACGGGCGCGGTCATAGGCAGCGCTGTTCTTTTTCAGCTGCGCATCAAGCGCGGCTAACTCCTCTGAGCCACCGCCATACCGATAAGTGGCTGCAAGCTCGGCAGAGTGGCGGATCACAACCTTGTAATTCAGTCCAAACTCGCTGCGGATAATACCCGCAATGACCTCATGCGTCTTGCCAAGCTCCATCAACAGCAGGCTCTCGTCAAGATATGGCATTTCTATGGTGACGGTATCCTCGTCAAGCGTGGCACGGTAGGAATGAAAGAAGCCGCGCGCAACTACGCCGATGCGCTGTGTCTCCTCCAGCACCTCATCGATATAGGTTTCCCCGAAGAGCGTGGCAGGATACTGCGGCAATATGCGTACAAGCGTAAGCTCATATGCCTTGGCGATTTCTGCCTCTACGCGATAAAGGACCGATTTGCGCACAAGCTCGGGAAAGCATGCGCGCACCTCGATCATTCGCTTCTCCTTATCCGCACGCAATGCAATATCAGTGGCTGTGGACAGCCACGCGGCATCGGATGCCTCAGGGGTATATTTATAAAAAACTTCAAGTAGGTTCTTTCCCGCCATTTCTCTTCCTTTTCCTTATGTCCTTTGCGAAAAACGGCGAAAAAATCGCCGTTTATTTTTCTTTCAACTTTTTGATTTCGGCAATCAGCCGTTCGATCACCTTGTCCTCGGGAATTTTTTCAACGATATCGCCGTGCGAGATGAGGAGCGCCTCGCCCACACCGCCGCAAATGCCGATATCCGCTTCCCTTGCTTCACCGGGGCCGTTCACGGGACAGCCCATCAGCGCCACGCGGATGGGGAGATCAAGCAGCCCCTCGCGCCGTGCAGCCTCCTCAAAGCGACCCACAAGGTCGATAAGATCTATTTTGGTTCTGCCGCAGGTCGGACAGCTGACAATATTCATGCCGCTTTGCCCCTCCATGCCAAGAGCCGAGAGAATATCGCGTGCGGCACCGATCTCCTCCGTGGGATCGGCGGTAAGCGACACGCGCACCGTGTCACCAATGCCGTCGGCAAGCAAAGCCCCAACGCCAATGGCGCTTTTGATGCTGCCACGTGCCTTGTTCCCTGCCTCAGTCACGCCCAAATGAATGGGATAATTGCACCGTGCGGCAAGCAGACGGTTGGCAGCGATCATGGTAGACACATCCGATGCCTTGATGGAAATCACAGTATCGTAAAAACCGTATTTTTCAAGCAAGCGAATGTGATAAAATGCGCTTTCGCACAGTGCCTCGGCAGTGGGCGCACCGTATTTTCCCAGAATATGCTTTTCAAGCGAGCCGCCATTCACGCCGATGCGGATCGGCACACCGCGGCTTTTGCAAGCGTCCACTACCGCACGCACGCGATCCTCACCGCCAATGTTGCCGGGATTGATACGGATCTTATCCACACCAACCTCGGCGCAGCGCACCGCCACGCGATAGTCATAATGAATATCGGCAACCAACGGTAGACCCACGTCTGCGTTTTTGAGACGATACATCACGTCTGCCGCCGCCATATCGGGTACGGTTAAACGCAGGATGTTACATCCCGCAGCCTTCAGGGCTTTGGTCTGCCGAAGCGTCGACTCAAAATCGTGTGTATCGGTATTGGTCATGGACTGAATGGCAATGGGCGCCTTGCCACCGACGGTCACGCCGCCGATATTAACACACCTTGCCGCTCTTCTTACTTCGTTAAAATTCATCGTGTAAACAGTCCTGCTATATCCTTGCAAAATACCACTGCCATCAACGCCAGCAGCAGAATAAGCCCTGCAAAATGGATATATCCTTCAATATTTTTATTGACAGGTCTCCTTGTAACACCCTCCACCAAAAGGAAAAGCAGCCTGCCACCATCCAGCGCCGGTATTGGCAGCAAATTAAAGACGCCAAGGTTGACGGTAATGACGATTACAAGATAAAGAAAATTGGAAAAACCGGATTTTGCGGCATCCACCATACCCTCCGTCACACCGACAGGCCCCGATACTGCATCTAAGCTATATCTGCCGCCGATCATATCGCCAAGTTGATCAAAGATCATTTTTACAGTAGAGACCGAGCGTGAAAAGCTATGCTTCAACACATTCCCAAAGCTTTTTTCCTCGGCATAAACGCGAAAATCGGCAGAGCCGAAGCTTACGCCCTCGCTTTCAAGTCCGGGGAAAATCACATCGGTAAGCTCAAGCTTTTCCCCATTGCGCACAATGGTCAGATCAATCGGCTCGTAGCCATCGTTTAAGATCTCATACACCAGCTCGTTGCCCGTAAATACGCGCACACCGTTTACGTGTGTGACGGTATCCCCCACCTGCAAGCCGTAAGCGGGACTTGTGGCACCTTCATTGAAGGCACCGATGGTGGTAGAGGCAAGCTGCGGGGTGGTAAGCACAAGCACGGTCATCAGCAAAAATCCAAGCACCACATTCATGACAGGACCTGCCAGAACAATGGCAATTCTTTGCCACACCTTCTTTGAGCCGAATGCTGCGGGAGAGTCACTCTCCTCATCCTCGCCTACCATGCTGACATAGCCGCCAATGGGAAATGCGCGAAGAGAGTATGTGGTAACCGTTTCTTCTTCCTCATCTGCTTCGCCCGTCAGTTTTTCAAAGGAAAGAGGCACCTCACCTTCGGCGTCGCTTGGCTCGGCTTGCGGTTTCGGGGTCCCCCAAGACTTCTTTCCCTTCCAGGAAACTATTTTGGGTCCCATGCCGATCGAAAATTCACGAATGCCAACGCCGCAGGCGCGCGCCACCAAAAAATGCCCCAGCTCGTGGATCATGATGAGAAGCCCGAAAACGAGCAAAGCGAGTAATACGTACAAAAAGGTTAACATAAATTCTCCTTAAATTTGAGGGCGCGAGATCAGATCAAAGCAATAGCGCGCTCTCTTGCCTCCCGGTCGATGTCAAGGATCTCGGAAAGTGTGTGCGCGTTTGCAGCATGCGGCATATCCGATGTGACGCGCAGCACGATATCGGATAATTTCAAAAAGGAAATTTTGCGAGAGAGAAAAGCGGCAACCGCCACCTCGTTGGCGGCGTTCAGCGCCGCGGGCGCAGCGCCGCCAAGCCCAAAGCATTTTTTTGCCAAGGGCAAAAGCGGAAAGGTCTCACAGTCGGGCGCGGCAAAGGTCAGCTTTTCAACCTTTAAAAGATCAAGCTGTGGGATCACGGCTGAAGTACGTGCAGGTGTGGTCAGAGCATACTGCACGCAAAGGCGCATGTCGGGCACCGACATTTGCGCAATGATGCTGTTATCAATGTATTCCACCATGGAATGAATTATACTTTCACGGTGCACCACCACATCGATCCTGTCGGCGGGAACGCCGAACAGATGTGCCGCCTCGATCACCTCAAAGCCCTTATTCATGAGCGTTGCGGAATCGACCGTGATCTTAGCACCCATTTGCCAAGTAGGGTGCGCTAACGTATCATCTACCGTAATATCAGAAAGCTCCGCCCTTTTTTTACCGAAGAACGGCCCTCCGGATGCGGTCAGGATCAAACGCTTGATCTCTGTCCGCTTGCCGGATCTAAGAGCTTGAAAAATGGCAGAATGCTCGCTGTCAACGGGTGTGATGGAGAGGTTTTTCCGTTTTGCCTCTGCCATTACAAGCTCGCCTGCCACCACCAAGGATTCCTTATTGGCAAGCGCCAAATGCTTGCCCGAGTCGAGCACTGCCAATGTAGGACGTAGCCCCGCTTCGCCAAGAATGGAATTTACGGCAAAGTCAGCAGGAGTTTCGTGTATCATTTCAAGCAGCCCATCCTCGCCGCCATAAACCTTAATATTGGTATCTGCAAGCGCCAAACGCAAGTCAGCCGCCGCCCGGAAATCGGTCATGGCGGCGGCACGCACTTGCAGCTCTCTTGCCTGCTCGGCAACGCGTTTCCAGTTTTTGTTGGCTGAAAGCGCTGTAATTTCTATATGATGCTGCCTTGCAACATCAATCGCCTGCTCGCCAACCGAGCCCGTAGAGCCGAGAATGGCAGTGGCGGGAAATTGATTTTCTTTCATCATCATTCTATCAAACAAAAATCGGGAAATAGGTATTGATGAGAAGCACCAGAACTGTCACAGCCATGCTGGAATCAAAGCGATCAAGCAATCCACCGTGTCCCGGGAGCATCCAGCCATAGTCCTTTACGCCCTGCTCAAGATTGATGGCGGACATCACAAGGTCACCGATCTGCGATACTACGCCGA
>CAZOWH010000113.1:0-6629 GCA_964583425.1 uncultured Lachnospiraceae bacterium | reverse complement strand
CTACACCAGCCAGATGGTTCGCACCATCAAATACTTCGCCGAGATCTAATTTCGTGTCGCAGTATTAGGTGCAGAACAAAAAGCACAATAGGTGTTAATAAAACAGCATCACATATCGCAAGATGTGTGGTGCTGTTTTGGTTTTAAGGTAGAAACCCTACGGGTTTCATTTTTATGTGCTTTTTTAGTCGTTCTCGCACGCCTCGACGTACCAAGTACGCCTCACGGCGTGTGATCCGCCTTCTGCAGCCTAATCCTGTGCCACGGCTAAAAAAGGCATGTCCTTTTTTGTCGCGCTCGCGAGGAAGCTTGGCGTGGGTAAATACGCCTGCGCACCGAAATCACGCCATCTGTATTCAAAATAAAATCGTGGCTTTTGTGCTGTACGCCGCCCTTGTGAGCCGCGTGAGGCTTGTGGTATGTAACATAAATAAAATGTACATACTAAAGGCGGTGGTGATGAAATGAAGAACAGATCAATATTTTTAACAAGCTGTGAGCTGCCGCAATTTGAGCCCTTGCGTGAGGATGCCGCAGCAGATGTTTTGGTGATTGGCGGCGGTATTGCAGGGATACTGACCGCACGCTTTTTGTGCGATGTGGGCTTTGATGTGTTGCTTTTGGAGGCAAATAGGCTTTGCCGTGGGCAAACGGGGAATACGACCGCAAAAATTACGATCCAGCACGGATTTTGTTATGCGGATATCGCCAAACGGTATGGAAAAGCGGGGGCGGCGATCTTTGCCGAGGCAAACCGTTTGGCATTGGAGCGATACCGCCAAATGGCATCGGGCGTGGATTGCGATTTTCAGATGCGTGATTTTTACGCTTATGAGAAAAAGGATGCCAAGGTGCTTGAAGGAGAGCTTGAGGTGCTGAACGCCATTGGCGTAAACGCGGCTTGGGAAATGCCGCGCGAATTGCCGTTTTCAACCGTTGGTGCGATCCGCGTGCCGCAGCAAGCGCAGTTTCACCCCGTTCGCTTTCTTGCGGCACAGCTAAAGGGCATTCGCATCTGCGAAAACACACCCGTTGCGGGGCTTTTTGCGGGCGGGGCGATCACGGCAAGTGGAAAAGCAGTGCGCGCCGCACATACTGTGGTTGCCACACATTTTCCGTTTTTGCGCTTTAAAGGCGGGTATCCCTTTAAAATGTATCAAAGCCGCTCTTATGTATTGGCAATGCAAAATATTACCTTGCCGCATGAAATGTATGCAGATGGGGCGGGAAAAGGCGTTTCCATGCGCACCCTTGGGGATTGCTTACTGCTTGGTGGCGGCACGCACCGCACGGGCACGGCGGGTGGCGGCTATGATGTGTTAGAGGAGTTTGCCGCCGCGCATTATCCGCAGGCACGTATCGTGGCGCGCTTTGCCGCACAGGACTGCATGACCCTTGACGGAATGCCCTATATCGGGCGCTATGCGCGAGGCTTGGAAAATGTGTATGTAGCAACGGGATTTAAAAAATGGGGCATGACCTCGGCAATGCTGTCTGCAATGATTTTAACCGACCTGATCGCAAAAAAACAGAACCCGTATGCCGATTTTTTTGCTCCGTCACGCCCTATTCCTCCTTTGCGCTTCTTACGTGAGACAGGTGCGGTCTTAAAGCACTATGTGCGCCCAAGCGTGCCGCGCTGTCCGCATCTTGGGTGTGCTCTCCGCTATAATAAGCAGGAGCACAGCTGGGATTGTCCCTGTCACGGCTCGCGCTTTACGCCCGAGGGTAAGCTGTTGGATGCCCCCGCCTTTCGCGATCTCAAAAAGCCACCGCGCAGCAAGTAAAATAAAAAAAGCCGCACTGTAGTGCGGCTTTTTGCTGTTTATACCTTCTGCGGACGGGGGGCTTCAATTGCTTTAAATACCGATTCGGGTGTTTCGCAAATGCAGAAATCGTTTGCCACCTCGGGGGAGATAAAGCATTTGAGGATATACGCACCGATCACGCCAAGCAGGCTATCCCAATAGCCGTTGATGTTATAAAGCACAATGGGCTTGTCGTGTCTGCCGAGGATCTTGAGGGTCAGGATCTGGAAAAACTCGTCAAGCGTGCCGAGACCGCCGGGGGTAATAATAAAGGCATCTGCCTTATCCTCCATAATGGTCTTGCGCTCCGCCATCGTTTCGGTGGCGATCAGCTCGGTGCACAGTGTGCTGACGGGCTCTAAGCTGTGCATAAAATGCGGGGTTACGCCGATAATGCTGCCGCCCTCTGCGTGCATGCCCCTTGCAGCTGCACCCATTAAGCCCGTGGAGCCTGCACCAAACACCATGGTGTGCCCACGCTTTGCAATGGCGCGGCCAAGCGCCTCAACGCCGTCGATATAGGCGCGATCGATGCGATCGCTGGCAGAGCCGTACAATGTAATATTCATAGTAACTCCTTTCTTTTAGCGGCATGCTTGCCGCGGCTTTTAATTCAGCATACGCCAACAGATTGTATTTTGTGTGACGAAACGGGAAAAATCAAGAATTTGTCTCGATCTTTTCGTCCCATTCCTCCTTTTCCTCAAGCCTGCCGAGGCGGATGAGCTCCTTTCTTTTGTTTTCCTCGCTCATCCAAATATAGCTGAAATGCATTTCCTTACCTTTGATGATACGCTTAATGTTCTGCATGTGGCGCAGCAGCATCACGACCGAAGCAATGCCGATGATTGCAGCGCCCCACCAGCCACCCGTGGCGTACCAAAGCCAGCCGAGCCCATCAGAGCCGAAAATACCGTAAACAATGGGAATGATGATCACCGCCGTGATCGGCACGATGCAGATGTAGTCCACAATAAGCAGCACTATGATCTCAACTGCCAGCAGTAGTCCAAAAAGGCGCGGGTCGATAGCAAGCACCATGCCGCCAAAGGAGGCAAGTCCCTTGCCCCCCTTGAATTTCATAAATACAGGGAAGATGTGGCCGATGATGCAGGAAACACCGGCAATTTCGGCTATGTAGGGGACATCCTTAAAAATAACGGGCATCAGCAGCATCACAGCCGTTGATTTTAAAATATCAAAAACACCGCTGAAGATGCCGACCCACTTGCCAAGCACGATAGTTGCATTGGAGGCACCCGCATTTCCCGAGCCCTTTTTGCGGATATCAATGCCCTTGATGCGTCCGATGATGTAGGAGGGATTGATGCCTCCCACCAGATAACCGATCAAAATCGTCAATAAAATTTTCCAAGCCATGTTTTTCACCTCTGTGATTGGGAATTTTCAATGATACTATTAGTATAACATAATCTTGGGCAAAATACAAGTGACGATTTGCATCGGTTTGTTAAAGTCTTGTTATTTTTTCAGGATATTTTGTATTATTTTTACGGTTTTATCCATGCGTATCTTGTTGACAAAAGGAGAAAAAGAGTTTATAATAAAATCAGTAAACTAAAGGAGGAAATTAAAATGACCGTTACTAAGGATAGCATTATCGGCGATGTGCTGGATCATAACCCCGCCACCGCGCAGTTCTTCTTGGAGATCGGCATGCATTGTCTCGGTTGCCCTTCCGCACGCGGTGAGAGCATTGGAGACGCTTGCATCGTGCATGGCACCGATGCGGATGCCCTGGTGAAGAAGCTGAACGAGTTTTTGTCGGCGCAATAATTGCTCGCGCAAATATTTGCGGGGCTTGTCGCTCGCCCTGAAAGCCGTGCTCGCCGCGCGAGCACGGCTTTTTTCAAAGATTGGAGTATTTGTTATGACGGTAGAACAGCTGTATTGCTTTTTTGAAAATAAATTTCCCCGTGCGCTTTCCGCGCAGTGGGATAACGACGGGCTTTCCTGCGCTCCCGAGCTTACCAAGGAGGTAAAAAAGGTCCTTGTTGCGCTTGACCCTACCGCCGCGGTGGTGGAGCATGCCATCAGTGGCGGCTTTGACGTGCTGCTCACACACCACCCGTTGCTGTTTCGCGGTATTAAGGCGCTGACCCCTGTAGGTGCTGTGCCCGCAAAGCTGCTGCAGCTTGCACTTGGCGGTGTGGCGGCAATGTCCTTTCATACACGGCTGGATGCTGTAGAGGGCGGTGTAAATGATATATTGGCACAAAAACTGGGGCTGCATGATGTAGCGCCCTTTGCACCCGCGGGCGAGGTGCCCTGCGGTAGGATCGGTATGCTAAAGCAGCCCGTGGATGTCACCGCGTTTGCCACAAGGGTAAAAAATGTGCTCGGTGCACCCGCGGTGCTGCTGGCAGGTAGCGGAACGGTGCAAAAAATTGCGCTTTGCAGCGGTGAGGGTGGCGATTTTGCAGAGGCGGCAAAGCAGGCGGGAGCCGATCTCTTTCTTTCGGGTCGCATTGGCTACCACCGCATGCTTGATGCTCCCGAGGAGGGCATGGCAATGATCGAGGCAGGACATTACGCCACCGAATTTCCCGTATGCGTCTACCTTGCAGAGCTTGTGCGCGAGGCGGATCCCACAATAGAGGTGGAGATAGCTCCCACCGTGACGATACATACCGTATAACGGTATAAGCCGTATAACGGTATCAATAAAAAACAAAGGAGATCGTTATGACCTACGTAGTTGCCAATTTGCACGGTGCACTTGATAAATACGAAGCGTTGCTGAAGACCATCAAATTTTCAAAGCATGATATTTTATATGTGCTGGGTGACACCGCCGATTACGGTGTCGATGCCGCTGCACTCCTGACAGAGCTCAGCATGTGCGAGAATGTGTATCCTGTCGCGGGTGAGCATGATTTTTTAGCACTGCGTATGCTGACGGGCTTTGATAAAATGCTAAAGGATGGCAGCATGCCCGACCCCGCGTTTGCCGCAGAAATGACCGCATGGGCATCTGGGGGCGGCAGTGCCACGCTGGAGGGCTTTCGCGCCCTCGATAATGACATGCGTGAGGGGCTGCTTGATTACCTTTCCGAGTTCTCACTTTACGAAGAGGTAGAGGCAGGCGGCAAGGAATATGTGCTGGTGCATGCAGGTATTTGCGGCTTTGATGCCGAAAAGCCGCTTGACGAATATGAGCCCGAGGACTTTTTTACCGTGCCCGATAATGAAACCTATTACAGTGATCGCACTGTGATCGTAGGTCATGCACCGACCGCAAGCGGAAAGATCGAGCACGTGGGCAATCTTATTCGTATTGATTGCGGCATAAAGGACGGCGGCAGCCTTGGTTGCCTTTGTCTTGAAACGGGCAAGGAGTTTTATATCTGATGGTTGAAAATCCGAAAAGAAGCGGCACGGGTGCCGAAATCTTGCACAAAAAACAGCAGATCACGCTGGATATTATCGATCTCAACAACCTCGGCTGTGGGGTGGGTCGCGCGCCCGATGGCAGAGCCGTATTTGTGGCGGGCGCCGTTGCGGGTGACCGCGTGCTGGCAGAAATTATTAAAGTAAATAAGACCTACGCCGTAGGAAGGCTGATCCAAGTGGCATCCTCCTCGCCTGATCGCGAGGAGGGCTTTTGTGCCGCGCCGCTTTCCTGCGGCGGATGTGTTTATCGCCATCTTTCCTACGCGCGCGAGCTGGAACTGAAGCGCGAATACGTGCGGCATTGCTTTCGCAAGGCAGGGCTTGCCGATGTGGTGATAGATAAGACCGAGACCACGGGCGAGACCAGGGGCTACCGCAATAAAGCGGAATACCCCATAACGATGTCGAAAAACGGACTGGTTGGTGGCTTTTATGCACAAAAGACCCACCGTGTGGTGGCATCAGAGAGCTGCGCCCTGCAGCCGCCCCTGTTTGGCGAGATCTTGCGTACCGTTTGCGCACTTTTAACCGCGCAGGGCGTAACCGCCTATGATGAGGTAACGGGGCAGGGGCTTTTGCGCCATCTTTACCTGCGCACGGGCAAAAGCACGGGCGAGGTGATGGTTTGCCCTGTACTGAATGGTGACAGACTGCCCGATGAAAAAGGCTTTGTGGCAGCGCTTCGTGAGAAATTCTCGCAGATCACCTCTATTTTACTGAATGTGAACAAAAAAAGCACCAATGTGGTGCTGGGAAATACATATCGCACGCTTTGGGGCAAGGATCACCTTGAGGATGTGCTCTGTGGCAAGCGCTTTCAAATTGCCCCGGGTGCGTTTTATCAGGTCAATCATGATGCCGCGGAGCTCCTTTACGGCTTGGCGGCAAAAAGAGCCGCAACAGGTGCGAAAAACGGGCTATTGCTCGATCTTTATTGTGGCGCGGGCACCATCGGTCTTTCTATGGTAGAGCGCTTTTCCGAGGTGATAGGCATTGAGATCGTGCCCGAGGCGGTGGAGTCCGCAAAAGCCAACGCGGCGCGAAATGGTGTCGAAAACGCGCAGTTTTATTGCGGCGATGCCGCCAATGCTGAGCAGCTGCTTGCAGCCGCCGAGGCGGCGCGCGGCACTCTTCACCCCGATGTGGTCGTACTCGATCCGCCGCGCAAGGGGTGCGACGCCGCATTGCTCAAATTCCTTGCCGCACGCGCCGTGCCGCGCATCGTCTACGTTTCCTGCGGCGCCGATACGCTCGCCCGCGATTGCGCACTCCTTCGCGAGCTTGGTTACGAGATCGGCGCGGTGACACCTGTAGATCTTTTTCCAAGGACGGGACACGTCGAAAGTGTATGCTTATTGTCCAAACTAAACACGAAGCAACATATCGAGATTAACTTGGATATGGACG
>CAZOWH010000112.1:4926-6648 GCA_964583425.1 uncultured Lachnospiraceae bacterium | reverse complement strand
GCAACACTTTACAGAGCGATATTCACGATATCACACGATATTTTACGTTGTGGGCCTCCCTCACTAAAACTCAAAGAAATAATTGCTTCTTGCAAATTCGGATATTACATGATACAATAGGGATAAGAGCAGGGAAAACTCTTTTACAAATACATAGAGGTTTGGTACAAGAAAAATTAAAAATGAAAGGAGAAAGCGCTGATGCCTATAACATTACAATGTCCGCTATGCGGAACGGTATTTTCAACTACACGTGGGTGCACTACTACTTATAGAAATACGCTATGTAAAGCAAAAATTTCTATTGGTACAGACGGTAAAATAACACGTGCGATACCGTCGAAAAAGTAGTTACCGTATAGGGGTGCTTGCAATAGCAATATGCACATAATTATGAAAAAACGCAGATCTTACCGCGTCGATGCGGTGCGAGATCTGCGTTTATACACCTTTATATTTATATGTTACATGTTTTCGACAAATTCTCCTTGACACCGCTACATGGTTATGCTATAATGTTAAATGTTATTTACACAAAGAGGAGCACCGATTTATGAACGTTGGGGAAAAGATACGAAATCTGCGGCTTTCAAAGCTTATGACGCAAGCCGATCTTGCGGGCGATCAGATCACGCGCAACATGCTTTGCACCATTGAGCGCGGGGCAGCGTTGCCCTCGTTGCCAACCGTATGCTATCTGGCGCAGCGTCTCAATGTGCCGGTCGGCTACCTGCTTGCCGAGGAGAAGGACGATTTTGCCTACCGCAAGATGGTGGCAATGCCCAATATTCGCCGCGCCTTAACGGTGGGGGACTATCCGGGGTGTATCTCAGTGTTAAACGCTCACTTTGGCGAGGATTTTGATGATGAGATCGCGCTTATTCGCGCCGAATGTGAATATCACATTGCGCGGGAGGCGTTTGATTGCGGTAGATTGCACGCGGCAGCGGCAGGCTTTGACCGCGCCATTGCGGCGGCACAAAAAACAGTGTATGATACCGCGTGGATCCGCACACGTGCGGCGGTATATTTTCGTTATCTCGGCTTGCTGTCGCCCACGCTTGTTTCCGATCTGCTCGAGGAGCACGAGATCGAGAGTGCCAAATCCGTAGGCGATGATTTTTGCGCGTATGTGCTCGCCAAGGAAGCACTTGACGGAGATCGGGAAAGCGAGGTTGCCGAGTATCTTGCCCACAACGAGGGCAAGGCATTCGCGGCACGCCTGCAGGCGTTGCTGCTGATGCGGCGCGGTGAGCTTGCCGCGGCGCTTGCTGCCTATGAGGCGCTGCTCTCCAGTGATGCACTGACCGTGGGTGTTTTGATGTATGAGGTCTTTGGCGATATGGAGATCTGCTGCCGCCAAAATGACGATTATAAGCGAGCTTATGAGTTTTCCTCCTCGCGCATGGGGCTGCTGGAGCGCCTCCTCGAGGAGGTGTGAGAATGAGACAGGTCATAACGGTTCTGCTTGCGGCATGTCTCTTGTTCACGCTTGGCGCCTGTGCTGCTACAGAGCCGTTTGATGCGGGCACACCGCTCACACCAAGTGAGATAGCGGCATTGCAGAAGCAGCTGCAAAGCGAGCAGGCGGGAGAGGACACACAAGAGCAGCCAACGGGCAACAGCCCCACCGATGAATCGGATATCCCCCAAAACGGTATCGTTTTTTGGCTGGATGGCGGTCAGGTATACCATACAAGTGAAGCCTGCTATCATATCGCG
>CAZOWH010000112.1:0-4916 GCA_964583425.1 uncultured Lachnospiraceae bacterium | reverse complement strand
GGCGGCAGGCAAAACGCGCGCCTGCTCCGCATGCGCCGCCGATTAAAGCGTCGGCTTTTGGCAATACTCAAGAAATGGAGTGATTTTTATGACAGAAAAGGATAAAAAGCCCACGCGCAATATTGCGCAAAACAAAAAGGCGTGGCATGATTACTTTGTGGACGAAAAATTTGAGGCGGGCATCGAGTTGTTCGGCACCGAGGTCAAGAGCCTGCGCGCCGGCACCGTAAATTTAAAGGACTCCTATTGCTCCTTTAAAAACGGTGAGATCTTTGCGCTTGGCTTCCACATCAGCCCTTATGAAAAGGGAAATATCTTCAATCGCGATCCGCTGCGTCCCAAAAAGCTGCTGATGCACAAGCGCGAGATACTGCGCCTTGCGGGCAAGGCACAGGAAAAGGGATATTCCGTGATCCCGCTGTCGCTTTATTTTTCGGGATCGCGCGTGAAAATGGAGATCGGGCTTTGCCGCGGCAAGAAGCTGTATGATAAGCGTGAGGATATGGCAAAAAATGCCGCTAAGCGCGACATGGAGCGTGCCTTCAAGGGCGGTAACCGCGAATATTGATTTTCGCCGCTCCAAAAATTCCTTTTAATGTATTGATATTCTTCTATGCATATGTTATAATAGAAAAGATGTATTTTTATTCACAAACTTTGACAGTTGAAATGAGGTATTATATATGGATCAAAATCAACATAACATACCCAAGGATCCCCAAAACGATCAAAAGCAAAATTCCACCGAGGGGGGCGTAAATTCTGCTCCTGCAGTGCCACCCGCGGCAGAGTCCGCTGCCACCAAGGCGAGCGCAGCGCCGCAAACTCCACCTGCCCAAGCGTTGGTGCCTGCTGCGGCAGATGCTGCGAAAGAGGATCAAACGGCGAAAAAAGAGGCGCATGAGAAAAAGAAGAAGGAAAAAGCCGAGGCGCCGCGCAAGCCGCGTAAAAAGCACTATGTGCTGCGTGTGATCGGTGCGCTCCTTCGCTTTATCCTCACGCTGCTGCTTGGCATGGCAATTGCCTACGCCTCTATTGTGGGCGCAGTCTACTATGCCTTCAGCGGACTGACCATCAAGGATCTGCAAGCCCTCGGCATTGCAACAAACGCAGATCAATATCTCACGCATGACGGCGATGTGGATCTTACCGATACCTCGATTCTCGAATTGATTGCGGATTTTAACGCGATCCGTGCAGAGCTCGGCAACCACACACTGCAAACGCTGATCGACCATTACGGCATTGCATTGCCTGAGGAAACGCTTGCCGTGCTGCCTACCGACCTGTTCTCGGTGCCGCTCAACACGCTCATGTCAAGCGAGGCGGGCACCACAATTGCCCAAAACCTTAAATTTGGTTATATTCTGTCCTTCCTGCCCGAGGCAATGCTCGACCACCATGTGATCGATACGCTTGCCGACCGTCCCTTGGCGTTGCTTACCAACGGTCAATACGGTGAGCTGTTTGAGGGTGTTAAGCTTGGTTATTTCACGGGCGTTACCTTTGACGCGGAAGGGAATGTGCAGCCCGTTGACCCCGAGCATTTGACGATGCAGGAGGCAATGGCAGAGCTTGATCTCGGGCATCTGCTGACTGCCACCACGCAAAACGGAGATCTGCTCGGCGTGCTTGCGACAGACCTCGGCGATCAAGAGATCCGCCCGATCCTTTCGGGCATGATGCAGGGTGCGTTGCTTGAGAAAATGACGGCAGGTCGATATGTGAAGGATGCCATTGTGCTCGATCCCGCAACCGGGCGTTATACCTTCAGCCTGCCCGCGCTTTCTGAGGGGCTTTACCTCGGTGATGTGCTGAATTACACCTTAATTGACGATACCTGGTACACCGCTTATACCGATGACGACGTGGCGGAAAATGATGTAAAGGCATCTGCCATGCACGCAACACTTGCCGATATTCCGCTCGCAGACCTGATCAATGGTACTGTCTCCATTGAGGGGAGCTTTGATGGTGTTTACTTTGGCGACCTGCAAAGCGGCTATGAGCGCGGCGCAGAGATCACCGAGACCGATGCCGAGAGCGGCGAGCCTGTCGTGGTTGGCTATCATTGGCTGAAAAATGGCGTTGAAGTCGGTAAGATGCAAAGCGTGCTTGCCAATATTGCCTTGAATACCGTTATTGGCGGTCAGCTTGATATCGATGCCGTGCTCGGCTCGCTGCATATCGGTGATCTGCAGGGTTATACCTATCGTGAGATGCTTGATCCCGATACCGGTGCTGTGGTCGGTCATAAATGGGTCAAGACAGGGACCGACGGCACCGAAGCCGAGGTCAGCTCTATTCTTGCCGCCGTGGCGGATATTTCGCTTTCTGATATTCTTAGTGGCAAGCTTGATATCGTTGCTACGCTCGGCGATCTCACGCTTGGTGAGGTGCAGGGCTATGCGCTCGGTGCCGACGGTCGCTGGTACCGTGAGGTAGCGGTTGCGGAGGGCGAGCCTACGCTTGAATATGTCGGTGCGGTACAAAACGGCATTGCCGCTATCCCGCTTTCTGATGTGCTTGGCGGCAAGTTCAGCATTGCCACCGCGCTGGAGGGACTCCGCATGGGCGATGCCATGAATTACGAGCGTGGCGAGGTATATGCCCCCGCTGATCCCGAGAATGAAGCCTCCTACGATAAATACGTATTTTTCAAGCCGGGTGACACACCTGCAGCCGTTACGGGCACCATGCTGGAAATCGCCAATATGCCACTTACCGATGTGCTTGAGGGTCGTGCGGATTTCCAGGATACCGTAAAAAGCATGACGCTTGCCGAGGTCCTCGAATATACCAAGGGTGAGGATGGCACTTGGTACTCTGTCTATGTAGCAGAGGGTCATGCCGAAAATGTGCGCGTAACAGGTATTTTGGCTGTACTGGCGGATAAAAAGATCAATGAATTGAACAGTGGCACCATCGATAGTATTGTGCTTGGCGAGGTGCTTGGATACAAGCACTGCGATGATAACAGCGATGGCACGCCCGATACATGGTACGATAACGGAGAAGCCATTGGGGGAATGATGGCAACGCTGGCAGATCTTACCGTCGGCAACCTTTCCGATGATGATGTGATCACCCAAAAATTGCGCGAGCTTACCCTTGCCGATGCCATGGGCTATGTTAATGTGGACGGTGTTTGGTATTCTGCTTATAGCGCAGATGGCAACGCGGATAACGATATAGCGCTGACGGGCATTCTCACAGTGCTGGCTACCAAGCAGCTGGGCAGCATCAATGCCGCCACTATAGATGGCATCCTGCTTGGCGAGGCGCTTGGCTATACCTATGTGGATACCGATAGCGACGGCACTGCCGACACCTGGTATAACGGTGATACACCCGCTGCGGGCATTATGGCAAAAATGGCGGATCTTACCATCGCTCAGCTCAAAAGCTCGGATACCGTTACCGATAAATTGGGTGAGGTGCAGCTTTCCGAGGTCTTGAATTACAAATATGTAAACGGGCAATGGCTCAGCGCCGATAACAAGCCCGCCTCTGGCGTTATGGCGCACCTGATGGGCATTACTATTGATAATGTTGAGCACGAGATCGACGAAATGCCGCTTGGCTATGCGTTCGGCTTCTACCGTGACGAGGATACGGGGAAGTGGTATACCGATGCCGCTCTGACAACCGCACCCACGGGTATTACCGCCGCGCTTGCCGATATCCACCTCACACATGCCCGCGAGGAATTTGATGTGATGACGATCGGTAGTCTTCTCGGCTATACCTTTAAGGATACCGACGGTGATACCGTTGCCGATACTTGGTATAACGGCGATGCTGTGCTGGGGGGGTTGAATCTGGTCTTTGCAGATATGCCGATCTCCGATCTTAGCAATGCCGACAAGATCGCCTCTGCCATGCAGCAGGCAAAGCTTGGCGATAGCCTTGGGCTCAAAAAGCTTGGCGACACGTGGTATAAGACCAAAATAGAGAACGACCAAACGGTAATCGATACCACACAGCCTGTTACGGGCTTGATCGCCGCGCTTGCAGATTGCAAGATCGGCAGTATCGAGACCGAGGTGCAATCGGTCAAGATCGGCAGTATGCTTAATTTTACCGAAAACAATGGTACATGGTACGATGCCGATAACGCAGAGGTTGTGGGCATGCTTGCTGTGCTGGCGGGCTCTGATCTTGATCACCTTGACGACGATCTGAAAAATATGACCATTGCGGATATCTTCCCCGAGCGAGAGGGCATTTTGAAGGCACTTGACGGCTCTACCAAGATCAACGAGCTGGATAGCGCGATCAATAATTGTACCATCGAAAGCTTGATGAACGCAGGCGTTTTGACGATCGATACCACCAAGCAAGCCATTTTTGCAAATGCCCTTGGTGAAAAGTGGGCGCAAAACAGCGTGATAGATTTTCTCAATTATCTCATCAACGGCACACTGCCGTCCTGATCAAGAACACCCTCTCCCGCACAAGCGGGAGAGGGGACTTGACAATTTTAAAGAAATCGCATAAAATAGTATTCACATGGGTCCGTAAAGGTTTCGACGGGGATCTTGCAGCAGGATAAGCGTGGCGTGCCGAGCAATCACGAAAAAGGCTCAACCTTAAAATTAAACGCTGACGAAAACGTCGCACTGGCTGCCTAATTAGGCGGTGCCGCGGCTCTTTAGCCGCCCGTTCCCCCGAAGAGTACCACGGCTTCGGCTGGAGCGTCATGCAGTGGTGAACATGCATCGGGAGTTCGCACTTGTACCGATCATGCAAAAAAGGGCTACCAATGGGTGTAGATTGTCTGTGACCGACACCAGGAGGGAATTTTAAACCATAGACTGCCCACGAAGAAAGTCCTGTGAACGGGTTTTCGGACAGGAGTTCGATTCTCCTCGGATCCACCAAACGCTACTCAGACGAACACCTACTTTTTCAGC
>CAZOWH010000111.1:0-6732 GCA_964583425.1 uncultured Lachnospiraceae bacterium | reverse complement strand
GGAGTTAGTTAAAGTATAGGAACACCTCATCCGTCACACTTCGTGTGCCACCTTCCCCCACTGGGGAAGGCTTTCTTACCTCCCGGTAGGTAAGCAAAATGACTTTTGATATGCTAATGTCAAAAGTGCCTTTGCGTTTCTTTTGGCAAAATATTGGTGTCTTTAATTAAGTCAGCGCTTATCAAGAAAAAGGACGAGGAATTTTAGCAATTCTTCGTCCTTTTTCTGTTGGTAAAAGCCTAAATTTTTATACCGTTCTATCGCACCCCATCGGTGGCGGTGTTTTTGGGTAAATTTCACCGATACGGTGACAAGCAAAAGCTTTATGCCTGAGGCTCCTCAACAAGTACGCATTGGGGCGAGGTCAGCGTGCCCTCCTCGTGCAGGAGATATTCGTATGCAAAGGAGGTACCCTTGGTGCGCCAGCTTCCGGGGCCAACCCATTCGAGCTTGCGATCAGCAAGATGTACGGGGCCAAAGCCGTTGGTGCGGCTGATGTAGAGGTCAAGCTCTACTGCATGCATACCTGCCTCCACGTGGAAGGAAGCGGTGTAGGGAGAAAACGTGATCTGCTGCTTTTCTTTGCCGTCAATGCCTACCAAAACGGTTGCAGCACGGTATTGCGGTACGGAAAGCTGCAGCTCGCCTGCCTTTTGGGCTTCAACGGAGAAGAGATAGGTCAGCTTACCGCTGTAAAAGGGGAGTCCTTGCGAAACGATACTGCCAAAGGCAAGCTTTTCGGGTAGCTTGGTGATCACCTTGGTTCTGCCCGCAACGGACACGCCAAAGCTACCAAGGAGATAGCACCATTCCGCTGCGGAGCGTTCGCCGTAAGGCATGGTAAGCTCAATGGTGTGCGTGCCGCAGGTAAGAGTGGGAAGCTTCACGGTGCGGATCGAAAGGTCAACGTAATAGCCGACGGGGGCGATGGCAACGGGCTTGCCGTCAAGCAGGATCTCACCGTCGTCGGGCAGCTCGGTTGCAAGCAGAGCATCCTTTACGTCAATTTCGGTTTCCACGGTGAAGCGCAGGCGCACCTTGTGCTCTGCGGGGCGTTCCTTGTAGCACCAAGGCTGGCACGCACCGCCACTCCAGGGCGTGTAGCCAAGGCGACGGCGGATGGCGGTATCTGCACGCAGGATTTCCTCCTCGGCACGGTAGGGCTCGTCGTCAAGTGCATATTCGGCAAGGTCAAGCAGCAGGGCGTTGGGCTCGTCAAGGCGATACGCAACGCGAACGGGAACCTTGAGCGCGGTCTGCTTTTTGCGTACTGCCACAGTGGCGGGTGCTTCTGCCACGGCTTGCGTGGGGATCAGGCGCAGCAGCAGGCTATCGTGCGCGTGCAGGGGGTGCTCGATCACGGTCTTGTTACCCTTGTGGGTGCACCCAAGATCGCTGACGTTGCCCGTCAGCGTATCCCAAAGCTCAACGCGGTATTTGCCGCCGATTTGCAAGCGGATCTGCTGCGGTATCACAATATCCTTATTGTAGGGATCTGCACCCTTTGCAACAAAGAGCCAACGGCAATCGGCATCCTCGCGCATCGAATAGATCAGATTATCGGTCATGGTGCCGTTGCCGTTACGCATTTCAACAGTGCGTACTTCCTCAAGGGCAGAGATCAGATCGCTGCCGGAGAAGGAAATTTGCGTAGCCTTTGCAAAGAGGTCTGCCGGGCGCGCGGAGGGAATGGCATTTTCATAGCGGGGTGCCGCACCCATGAAGATCAGCTTGCCGCCTGCCTTCTCGAATGCCTCAAGGCGTTCAAGCGTGGTGGAGCGCAGGGTCTCGCAGGCGGGCACAACAATGGCATCGTATGCCATTTCGCCAACCTGCAGGGGCGCGCCGCCCTTGGCGCACTGTGTGGGTAACAAAGATTCACTGATAAAATCGAAGTCAAGACCGCCAAACAGTAGCCAGTTGGTAACGTTTGCAAAGTTTTCGTCAAGCTGCTTGCGAACAAGCGCGGTTTGCTCTTCGGGACCGCGGTGGATCCAGTAGCTTTCAATGGGATGCACAACGCCGATGCGTACCACGGGCTTGCCGCGCGTGAGTGCGGTGTGCACGCGTGCAAAGTGATTTTCAACGTAGTTGTACTGCTTGTACCAAGGCGATTGATAGTTGATCGAGGCGGGGTAGTCGCGCTTTGCCTCGCCCTTCATGGATACCCAAGAAAGGTGCGGCACGCGAATGGTAACGCCCAGTGCTGCCTGCCAGTCACCGTGCAGCTTGTGACCGCGAAAATCAAAGTCCCAGCCCGTCACACCGTAAAGCTCGCTCATCATGCCCTCGCGCCCGTATTGGTGCACGGCGGACTGTGCCTGCTTGGCGGTGGTGAACTCGTGGCGGTCGCACAGCATATCGATGCCGGGCAATTCAAAGGCGCGGTAAGCGCGCATGGCTTCGCCGATGGCGTTTGCCTGCGTGGTAAGAGTGGGCTCCTCCATCATGTGACCCGTGAGAGCAAGCCCGTGCTCGCGGCACCATGCGCCGCAGTTATCGGCAAAGGCTTTGGTAAAGCGCTCGCATACGTGGTCGCAGTAATGGTAACGAACTGTGGAGACCTCACCGTTCGGCAGCTCCCAAAAGAGCTGTGGGAGATCCTTAATGAGATCCTCGCCGTATGCTTCCTTGAAGGTTTCGGGCAGGTCGGGGGTAAAGGGCAGGGTAATATCGCTGATCGCATGTGCGAAGGGTAGCGAGGTGTTTTTGTGAACGAATTGCGGCTCATCCGTAAACATAGCGGGTACTACCTTACCAAACTCGTGACCCACGCGCTCAAAATAGGGCTCGTAGGTAGTTTTGATAAACTCGTTCATGGTCTTCTCGGAGAGCGTGTCGGCATATGCGGCGTTGTTATAGCGCGGCGTCGGCGCGGCAATGCGCATGAAGGCAAACCACTCCTTGCCCGCGGCGGTTTCGCCGTCCTTTAGTAAGCGATACGAGGCAAGCTCGCCCTTTTCGTTTAGTACGATGTCATAGCGTGCCAGCAGCGTATCCTCAACGTCTGCATTTTTCTGCGGTGTGGGCGCAGAGGTAAAATAGATCATTTTCATGCGGTTTGCGGGGTCCTTGGTAATCAGACCGCCCGCAAAGCCCGAGGGCCAACGGTCCTCGTCGTAAAGCCAGGCAAGCATATTCTTTTTCTTGGCGCGCTTCACACAGCTCTCGACCAGATCCATAAATTCCTTCGAAAGATACGTGGTCTCCATACCGGAGCGCACGTGCATGTGGAAGCCACCGAAGCCCATCTCCTGTAGCACGTCGATCTGCCGCAGCAGCTCTTTTTCCTCAAGCTTGCAGTTCCAAGCCCAAAAGGGCGTGCCGCGATATTCCGCGGTTGGATTTTTGAACAGCGCGTGGGAAAGCCGGTTTTCTTTGTTCTTTGGATAAAGCATACGTTTTCTCCTCTCAAAGATATTTTCAAGCAATTTTATTGTAACATAAATTTCACCCTAAAAAAACGACCTATCTTTTCTCGAAAAGTGCCGAATTGTCACAAAAGCGGCTGTTAATTGCGCGTGAGAGAAAAAATGTCAAAATCACAAAAAATGCTTTTCAAATCGGGCGAGGTATGTTATAATAAAAGCAATAATATTTTTCCGAGGGTGACGCTATGAAGAAAATTTCCCGTAATCTCACCATGCTGTTTGACTATTATGAAATGACAATGGCGAACGGCTATTTTAAAAAAGGCATGGGCGATATGATCGCTTATTTTGATGTTTTTTATCGCAGCAATCCCGACAACGGCGGTTATGCGATCGCCGCGGGCCTTGAGCAGGTGATCGAATACATCAACGATCTGCGCTTTGATGAGGACGATATCGCCTATCTTCGCGCCAAGGGCGGCTTTGACGAGGCTTTTCTTGCGTATCTGCGCAATTTTAAATTTTCGGGTGACATTTGGGCGGTGCCCGAGGGCACCGCCGTTTTTCCGGGTGAGCCCTTGATGACGGTGCGCGCGCCCACCATGGAGGCGCAGTTTATCGAAACCTATCTTTTGATGATGCTCAATCACGAATCCATGATCGCCACCAAGGCGGCACGCATTACCCGCGCTGCCAAGGGCAGACCCGTCAGCGAATTCGGCTCTCGCCGCGCACAGGGTGCAGATGCCGCCATTCTCGGCGCGCGCGCTGCCTATATCGGGGGCGTGTCGGGCACGGCTTGTGCCATTGCCGATCAGGTTTACGGCGTGCCCGCCTCGGGCACCATGGCGCACTCTTGGGTGCAGATGTTTGACAGCGAATACGAGGCGTTTCGTACTTACTGTGAGCTCTATCCCGACAGTGCCACCCTTTTAATTGATACCTACAACGTGCTTGAATCCGGCGTGCCGAATGCCATTCGTGCCTTTAAAGAAACAGGCGTGAAAAAATGTGCCGTGCGCATTGACTCGGGTGATATTGCGTATCTTTCCTGTAAGATCAGAAGAATGCTTGACGAGGCGGGGCTTACCGACTGCAAGATCGTAGCCTCCAACTCACTTGACGAGTATATTATTCGCGGTCTTTTACAGCAGGGCGCGCAGGTGGATGCCTTTGGCGTTGGCGAGCGTTTGATCACCTCAAAGAGCAACCCCGTATTTGGCGGCGTATATAAGCTGTGTGCGGTCGAGGATAAGGAAGGGAACATTTTGCCCAAGATCAAATTGAGCGAAAACGTGGGCAAGATCACCACACCGCATTTCAAAAAGGTGTATCGCCTGTTCGGAAAGGATAGCGGCAAGGCAGAGGCGGACCTCATCTGCGTTTACGATGAAACGGTAGACGACACGCAGCCGCTTGAAATTTTCGACCCCGAAAACACTTGGAAGACCAAGGTTCTTGAAAGCTTTACCGCTAAGGAACTGCTTGTGCCGATCTTCAAGCACGGCAAGCAGGTCTATACCTCTCCCCCACTCGATGAGATCCGCGCTCACTGCAAGGCATCGCTTGATAGCATTTGGGATGAGGTCAAGCGTTTTGATAATCCCCACAACTATTACGTTGACCTTTCAAGAAAGCTTTGGGATATTAAATACGGTATGATCAAGGCGCAGCGTCGCGGTGATAAACCACAAAAGACAGGAAAATAAAGTCATCGTTTTTAAACGATTTTTTTAGAATTTTGTCTTGACAACATAAGCCTAAATTGTTATAATATTAAAGATAAGTATATATGCCCTCGCGCACACGTCGCATACGCGGCGTGTGCGACGTAGTGCGAAAGGAGTATTGCCGTGACGACACTGAAGAACCTGAATGTCGATTTTCTCAAAACCGCCAATATTTCTCCTTCCGTCACTTGCCCCGGTGACGATATCGCCGCTTTTGTCGATTTTTCTAAATATGTTGCTTTTCCCGGTTTTTGTGATGTGCATGTGCATTTCAGAGAGCCGGGTTTTTCATATAAAGAAACCATCAAAAGCGGGTCGATGGCGGCGGCAAGAGGCGGTTACACCGCGGTTTGCACCATGCCCAATCTCTCGCCCGTGCCCGATAGCCTCGCGCACCTCGGTGAGCAGCTGGATATCATCAACCGAGATGCTGTCATAAAGGTCTTGCCTTACGGCTCCATTACCGTGGGCGAGCGCGGCGAGACCCTCTCCGACATGGATGCCATGGCACCGTTTGTTGCGGGCTACTCCGACGACGGCGTTGACGTGCGCTCGGACAGCATGATGCGTGCCGCAATGGAAAAAGCCAAGGCGCTCGGCAAAATGATCGTAGCGCACTGCGAGATCAAATATGAGGGCATTGGTTATATTCACGAGGGCGAATACGCAAAGGCACACGGTCACCGCGGCATTACCTCCGAGAGCGAATATTTGCAGGTGGCACGTGATATCGCCTTGGCAAAGGAAACGGGCTGTGCCTATCACGTGTGCCACATTTCCACCAAGGAAAGCGTTGACCTCATTCGCCGCGCCAAAAAAGAGGGCGTAAACATTACGTGTGAAACGGGCCCACACTACCTTGTGCTTGACGACAGCTGCCTGCAGGAGCACGGCAGATTTAAAATGAATCCACCGCTGCGTGCCGCCGCCGACAGAGAAGCACTTTTGGAGGGCTTGATCGACGGCACCGTTGATATGATCGCCACCGACCACGCCCCTCACTCGAAGGAGGAGAAGGCAAGGGGCCTCTCGGGCAGTGCCTTTGGCATTGTCGGGATCGAGACTGCCTTTCCCGTGCTTTACACCAAGCTGGTAAAGGAGGGGATCATCAGCCTACAAAAGCTGATCGATGTTATATCTGCCACCCCCCGCCGCCGCTTTAATTTGCCCGTGGGCAATGATTTTACGGTCTGGGATCTGAATGCGACCTTCACCGTTGACCCCGCAGAGTTTCTCTCCATGGGGCATGCCACGCCGTTTGAGGGCTGGCAGCTGCTTGGCAAAAACCTTATGACCGTTCACAACGGACAGGTCGTTTATCTTGCAGAATAATAAAATTTATCATAAAGAACACAGGAGGATGCTTTTATGGCAAAAAGAACAGACATCAAAAAAATCTTGATCATCGGCTCGGGACCTATCATTATCGGTCAGGCTGCCGAATTTGATTACGCGGGCACGCAGGCATGCCTTGCACTCAAGGAGGAGGGCTACGAGGTCGTGCTCGTCAACTCCAATCCCGCCACCATTATGACTGATACCACCATTGCAGACAAGGTATATATGGAGCCGCTGACGCTGGAATATATCGCCAAGATCCTCCGTTATGAGCGCCCCGACGCCATTTTGCC
>CAZOWH010000110.1:0-6916 GCA_964583425.1 uncultured Lachnospiraceae bacterium | reverse complement strand
GGGAGAATACTCTGCCGTAGGGGATGTAAATTCGGTATCGTTATCGGCGTGACAAGCATCGGCAATTCCGCGTTCTCTGGTTGCAGCAGTCTCACATCAATCACGATCCCTGCGAGTGTGACGAGCATCGGTGAGTCTGCGTTCAAGAATTGTAGCAGCTTTACGTCGGTCAAGATCCCCGCGAGCGTGACGAGCATTGGCTTTGAGGCGTTCTTCGGTTGTACCAACCTAACCAGTGTAATCTTTGAAAATACAGTTGGCTGGAGGCGTACAAGTGTTGGTGTCGCCAGCAACAGCACGGAGATCCCTGCTACCGAGTTAGCAGATGCCGCTACGGCAGCCTCTTATCTTACCGGTACTTACAGCTTGGGGTATTGGAACCGCAGTTAAAATAATTCAAAGAATATTGTATTTGAAAAGGCTCTAAACAGTAGCAGTATGCAAACAAGCTCTGCCATTCAAACTGAGGCGAGTAAAAAGATCTGCAAAAATTCTGTATAACAGATAGAGGTAAAATCAATAAGCCCCTGCCACGGCAAGGGGCTTTCTTTTTTGTGTAAGATGTTACCGTTTGGTATTGACAAATTATTGCAAAAAGGGTATGATAAAATTACATAAAAGAGAGGAGCGTACTTTATGACCCCTATGTACAGCAATATTGCAAAGCTGCAAAGTGATGCCAAGTACAGATCCGCACGCATGTCGCTTTTTACGATCATTATTTTATCGGTCGTAAACATTTTTTGCATTACCTTTACCGATTTTATTTTCTGTTTTCCTCTTACGTCACACAGCTGATTGCCGCCACCGGTGCCGCGTTTTACATGGAAACAGGTGAGGTCCTGTATGTTGTCATCCCTGTTATTTTGGCTGCTTTAAGTGTGGTGCCGTACCTTTTATTTTGGATATTCTCCAAAAATCATCCGGGGTGCATGATCGGGGCACTTGTGCTCTTTTCTATTGACTCGGTGATCTTCCTGATCGATTTTGTCGCGCTTTTGCTCATGGGTGATCTTTCCTTTATTATCGATCTGGTATTCCGCATATGGGCATTGGTGTCTCTTATCAAGGCGGTCAAGTATGGCTTTGAGTCAAAAAACCTGGGAAATGCTGCCGAAGCGGTACCGCCGGCGGGCTTTTATGAGGGTGATATGGTGCTTGAGGAAAATAATGAAAGAGAAATGATGACAGAGCAAAACGAAAATGCCATGATCTCCCGTCAGGTCACTCTTGTGCGTCCCAAGCGCTTTGCTGCCATGGCGGTGCAATTCCCCTGCTTTGCGGATGGTCAATTGGTGGGCACTCTGGTAAACGGCAAAACGCTCACGCTCATGCTTGACGGCAATGCACATGAGCTGATCGTTCAGGTGCCGAACGGCACGGCAATGTGCGGTGTAAGCGTGCCTGCGGGCGCCGAGCACAGGACATATGAGGTGAATATAAAGATGGGCGCCTTTGCACCGAGCCTCACTGCGGTAGAAAAGCCGTTTCCCCCTATCACGCAGTAATCAGTAGGGCAAAGCCTCGGCTGCGCCTTAGCGCAAAACAAAATACACAAATAAAAAAGAACAAAAGCCGCTTTCGCTATCCCATTTCGGGTAGCAAAAGCGGCTTTTGTGTAAAGTCCTTGTCACATTAAATAATTTAGATCCACGCGCCGTTTTGCATCACGCGTGTGGGCTGTTCGGCGGTCTCGCTGTCAAGCAAGAAGAGGTTGGCGCAAGCTCCCTCGGCAAGCGTGCCGTAGTCCTGCTCCACGCCGAGATAGGTAGCGGGGGTGCGGGTTGCCGAAAGCAGTGCCTGCCCGAAGGGAATGTGGCAGAATGCGGCGAGATTTTGCACACCTCTCAGCAGGTTCAGCGTACTGCCTGCAAGATGTCCGTCAAGCGTCAGTGCCATGCCGTCCTTCACGATTGCGGGCTGACCTGCGATCTCGTAGGTGCCGTCGGGGCAGCCCGTGCCCGCCATCGAGTCGCTGATGAGGATAAAGCGGTCAGCGCCCTTGCAGCGGTAGGCAAGGCGCACCATTTCGGGGGAAATGTGAATGCCGTCGCAGATCAGCTCCACATAGGCACGGTCCTCGGTCAGTGCCGCTGCCACGGGGCCGCCCTCGCGATGGTGAAGGGGCAGCATGGCGTTATACAGGTGGGTAAAGCAATCGGCGCCGTTATCCAGCGCTTTGATGGCGGTGGCGTAATCTGCCTCGGTATGTGCAATGGAAAAATGGATGCCCTTCTCGCGGCATGCGGCAATAAAGCTGCCGTCCTCGTCTCGCTCGGGCGCGGCGCTGATCTTCATGATCGGCAGGGGGGAGGCTGCGATAAGCTCCTCAAGCTCTGCTACCGAGGGGGCGCGCAGCAGCTCGGGCGCATGTGCGCCGCGCTTTTTCAGGGAGAGCCAGGAGCCCTCCATATGTACGCCGATATAGGAGGGTGCGCCGCAGGCGGCAAAGCGCGCCACCGAGCGCTTCCAATTTTCGGTGGTATCGGAGGCGAGGGAGGGGAGCACGGTAGTGACACCCATGCGGGCAAAGTCCTTGGCGATCTCAAGCAGCTTTTGCTCGTCCGCCTCGCAGAAATCTCCGCCTACGCGCCCGTGCGTGTGGATATCCAACATGCCGGGGCAAAGAAACGCGCCTCCGCCATCGACCGTTTCATCGACCGCACAGGGCGCTACGATACGGTCGTTTTCGATGTAAAGCGTGCCCGCCGCAAAGCTGCCGTCGGGTTGATGTATTTTTACGTTTTCAATCGCAATTTTCATATTAAAGTCCTCTCAAAAGCGCTTCGTATTTGGGGAGCAGCCATTCGTAGGCTTCCTTCGAAAAATGGCGGTTGGGTTTTTCAAGACCAAGCGTCAGCCCCTCGTCCATCCACACGAGGTGTGCGGGGTTTTGGAAGGAAATGCCGCTGCCATGGTAGTTATCAAAACAGGGAATTGCCCATTTGGCGCAGATCTCCTGCATGGCAACAACATAATCGATATCCGAGAGCCCCAGCTCGTTGATCTCGGGGTAACGGTTGTAGTTGGTCATAAACAGGATCTTTGCCTTGGGGTACTTTTGGGTAAGCCCCGCGATCAGTGCGTTCAACGCACCCTTGAAGGTATAAAGATTATCACTGTCATTGCCGCCGATCGGCACGCGCAAGCGGCGGTCGTTCGCGCCGCCAAGCACCACCACGTAATCGGCATTGTCGGGCATATCGGCATAGCGCTCGCACATGGGAATTTGATGGGGCTCGCGCTCCTGCTTGGCAATGGGATTGCCGTTTTTGCCAAAATTGTGTACCGTCATGCCGCATTTTTTACCAAGCAGATTGGGCCATGTAGCTTCGTTGCCGAGCTTATTGCCGTAAATCAGGGAGTCGCCGAGGGCGACAAGGGTCTTACCCTTCAAGATATCGTTTTGCATGATCTTCTCCTTTTTCGTTGTTATATCCTTCGCACAGCGCCGGAGAGCGGCGTGCCAGTGCGATAAGCGTTTAAAATGTTTTTTACCTCCGTGGCGGTCTCCACGGTGAAAATGTAATGCCCGCCCGTAACGCCTGCGGCAGCAAGCTCTCGGCGCTTGTCGCTCATGCCCGTGGGGCGGCTGTTTACAATGATGCTGCGGTGGGGGTAGAGCTGTAAAACAGGGAATTTCTCACCTCGTCTGTCCACTAATGCGTTTTTGCCGTCAGCACACGCGGCGCAGCTGCCTACCTCCTTGCCCGCACACTTTTCCAGTGTCATCAGCGGTATGCGACCGTACACAATGGCATCGGTTGCTCCCTTCAGATCACGGATCTGCGGCAGGGTAAGCTCGGGGGAAAGCAGCACATCGGCAAAGCCCAGCGAAAGCAGAAATGCAAGCGCCTCACTGTTGGTCACATTCAGACGAAAATCACCGTGTGGTGTGAGCCCCGCCTCGCGGGCAAGGGAAAGGTGTCCCACATTGCCGACAAGGGCGTGCTTTGCGCCCCGTTGGGCGGCGTTTTCCAATATTTGCAGCACCGCATCTCGCTCGCTGTCAAAGATCACGGCGGGAAGCACCACGCCATCGGCTACGGGCTCGTAGCGGTCAAGCGGTAAATAGATGTGCTCGAAATAGTTCCTTGCCTCGGTGGGGATGGCGGCGGTATTCTCAAAGCGCGCGGTTGGTCGCTGCGGGCGGCTTCCGGTGGGCTTTTTCGGCTGATATGTGGTTTTTTCAGATACCGTATCGGCTTTTTTTGCATCAAGCGCCTCAAGCGCCGCGCGGCGCAGGGCGTTGAGGCGCGATACGGGTACCATCAAGCCATCCTCGGCGGTGATCGTAATATCGGTTGTCTCATAGGGCGTGCCGCCAAGGCGGCAAAGCTTTTCCCGGATCGCGGCTTCGGTGAGTGGCGCGGTGATCGCCTCCTGCGGCATATCACCCGTAACGGTTGCGCTTTTCTCACCTGCGGCCACGGTCAGGGAAATGGGCTTGCCCCTCTGCATGGTAAAATCCATAGTGAGCGGCACGCGGCGGGTAAGGTCGGTAAAGGGCAGGGTGGCGCGGCTTTGCTCCTTGCCATTCTCGGAGCGCACGCCCAGCATATGGCGCCCTACGGTATCGGTAAAATAGGCATCGGTAAAGCCGCCGCGCGAGAAGATGGCGGCAAGCTCTGCCATTTCCGCAGGTGTGGCGCCGCGGCGCTCGTCAAGCAGGCGTCGCCAGATCCTGACCACGTCACGCACGTATTCGGGGGATTTGAGGCGCCCCTCGATTTTGAGGGAGTGCACCCCCATATCGATCAGTGCGGGCACGTGGCGGGCGAGGGAAAGATCCTTTAAGGAGAGCGGATATTTGCCGTTCTTATCGGGCAAGCGACAGGGCTGTGCGCACTCGCCGCGGTTGCCGCTGCGCCCGCCAACCAATGAGGAAAACAGGCACTGCCCCGAATGGGATACGCAGAGCGCACCGTGTACAAAAACCTCTGTTTCCATGCCACATTCGCGCACAAAGCGGCGCATGTCCGCGGCACTTGCCTCACGCGCCAGCACCATGCGGGAAAAACCGAGTGCTGCCAGCTCGCGCGCGGCATCTGTTGCATGCCCCGAGGCTTGTGTGGAGGCATGGAGCTCGATCTCGGGCATGGTGCGGTGAATGGTAGCGGCACCACCGAGATCGGCTACGATCAGGGCATCCGCCCCCGCCTTGTGCGCCTTGTGCGCCGCATCGAGAAAGGCGGGCAGCTCGCGGTCGGTCACCAGCGTGTTAAGGGTTACGTAGGCACGCACGCCATAGGCGTGGCAAAGAGAAATGTTTTCCCGCATGTTGTCGGCGGTAAAATTTTCGGCACGCATGCGGGCATTAAAGGAGGGACCGCCGAAATAAACGGCATCTGCCCCCGCCTCAATGGCGGCACGCAGTGCTTTCGGGGTCCCTGCGGGGGCGAGGAGCTCGGGTAATTTTTTCTCGCTCATTCTCAGATATTATCGTCAAAATCAAGCATGTCGGAGATGCGTGCGGGGGTATCCTGATCTCCGGTGGCATCCAACAGCGGTGCTGCGGGTGCTGTGGGGCGGCTGCCCTTGGGGGCGGTATTGAGGATCTCGTCAAGATCCATTTGCTCGTACTTGTGCGTCACCTGCTGCTCCCTTGGTGTGATCTCAATGGTGGGCTCCTCCTCGTGTGCCGAGTAGGTTGCGGAGGGAGCACGGGTCTCCACGCACATGCTGGCGAGCTTTTCGCGCAGCTCGCGGACCTCGGTGAGGATCGACAGCACCTGATCGTGCATGCGGTCTGCACGGGCGTTCGCCTCGCCGTTTTGCTTCACCAGCTTGGCGTTCAGCTGAAAGAGCGTGGCGTTATCCTGCAGCACAGCGTCGTATTCGCCGCGGCTGACCGTCAACTGCGCGCGCAGGGTCTCGTTTTCCCCGCGCAGCAGATTTGCCTCGTATGTATCACCCGTGGGGTCTGCCTCGCTGACAAAGCGCTCCAGCTCCTGTACGCGCTCCTTTAAGTGCATGCAGCGGGTGCTGTAATCAAGGGCGGAAAGCAACGCCGCCTCGGTTTTGGTGCAGGAGTGCCCTGCGGCGGATGTGAGCGTGCGGATCTGTGCATCAAGCTCGGAAACGGCGGCATTCACGGTCTCGCCTGTCTCGTCACAAATAATATTCATCGGTATATCGGCAACGGTAATTGAAAATTTTTGTCTCATAGCGACCTCCTTTTTATGAAACCTCTTGCGAAAATCAAAATTTTAGAGTATAATTCTATTATAATACAAACAACATGAAATTTCAAATACTTTTTGCAAGGAATATAAAAAAATATGTCAACACTCAAAAATTGCCACCGCCTGGTGGTGAAAATCGGTACCTCTACCCTCACGCACGAGGAGGGACATCTCAATCTGCGCCGCATTGAAGCACTTGTTAAAATCCTGTCCGATTTTAAAAACGCAGGGCAGCAGGTGGTGCTTGTTTCCTCGGGTGCGGTCAGCGCGGGTGTGGCGCGCCTTGGCACGCACCGTCCGACCTGTACCAAGGAAAAGCAGGCAATGGCGGCAGTGGGGCAGAGCGAGCTGATGAAGCTTTACTCTCGATTTTTCTCGGATTACGGGCACACCGTGGCACAAATGCTGCTGACCAAGGATGTGATCGATAACCCCGTGCGCCGTGCCGCCGCCGAGGATACCTTTGAAACGCTGCTCGAAATGGGCTGTGTGCCGATCGTGAACGAAAACGACTGCATCTCCACCACCGAGCTCAACTTTGGCGGTAACGATACGCTTTCCGCCTACGTGGCGCTTGTCTGCCATGCCGATCTCCTCATCAATCTTTCCGATGTGGACGGACTTTATGACAGTGATCCGCGCAAAAACCCCGCGGCAAGGCTGATATCCCGTGTGGAAGGGATCGACGATGCGGTGCTGCAAATGGCGGGCGGCGCGGGCACGGCACGCGG
>CAZOWH010000109.1:0-6948 GCA_964583425.1 uncultured Lachnospiraceae bacterium | reverse complement strand
ATTCTATATCCGCCCGTATGATTGAAAGAACATTTGTTGAAACGATAAAAAAATATAACGGTGTTGAATCTCCGATATATGTTGTGATGCCGAATCATTTTCATGCAATTATAACAATATATCGGGCGGATATGGAATCCGCCCCTACGGTGTCTGAAATTGTGCAATCCTTTAAAAGATATTCGACCGTTGAATATGCCAAAATGGTGAAGAAGGGAATACTGCCGCCATTTGATAAACAAATTTGGCAGCGTTCCTTTTACGATCATATCATACGAAATCGCGACGATTATAACGAGGTGTTCAAATATATTTACGAAAATCCCGTTCGCTGGAAATACGATAGGCTATACGCAGAAGAATAGGTGGTTCTTATTAGTTTAACAAGCAAGGGCAGAGAACGTTTTGTTCTCTGCCCTTGCTTTTATTTCAGCGTTTCGGGGTAGTACATTTTTCTTGCTACGTAAAACATATGCGCGTCGTTTTTCAGATAAAATTCGCGCTCGCGCCACGTGCGTGCCCACGGCACGGTCATAAAGCCCTTTAAGAGCTCGGGCGACACGTTTTTGCGGCAGAAATCCAGCGTTTCCTGCTGGTTGATGCCGTTGGGCATCGACCACGTAGAGGGCGTTGGCACCTGCTCGAAGCCAAGACGGTCAAGCTCGATGTAGGTGTTGATTGAGGTCAAGCGGTTTTCGGGAACGTTGTCCTTGGTAAAGCTGCCGTAATACCAGTTAGACTGCAAGACGGACTTAGGCATATTCTTTTTGAACAGGTCGGGGTTATGCCAGAAATAATCCGACCAGACCCAAGGACGTGCACCGTGCTTTTCGCACTCCCCAAAGAGGAAAAATGCATCATGCCACCAATGCTCGCCTTGGCGTACAATGGCAACGTGCTGTGCTTTTTGGTGCTTGATTACCTCCTCGTCAAGTCCGAGGTGGAAGAAACGCGGATAATCAAACGCCTCGCAGACCTCGGCAATGAGGTCGGCACACACTTGGTAATAGGTGGGCGTACTGATCATGTAGCGGTATTGCTTCATCCACACGCAATGGCATGCCGAAAAATTCAACTTCGGAATGGGCTCAATTCCCTTGGTGCGCATTTCGTCAAGCTTTTTCTTTAAAAAGTCCTTGTCCCATGCGTCGGGTGCGGAAATTTCGGGGTGGCTTTCATATTTGATGCCGTCGCCTACGTCAATTACAACCATGTTGTAGCCGCGCTCGGCAATAAAATCCACCATTTCATCCCAAAGAGCAACGTCGGTTTTGTTTTCCTCGTCGTCGGGCACGGGTGCCCACATGTGATTGCTTAAATACAAGTAATATGACCAAATCATGATATGCTTCCTCTCTTATTTCAGCGTTTCGGGGTAGAATGCCTTGCGTGCCTCATAGAAGAGATGCGCGTCGTTTTTGAGGAAGTACTCAAGGTGGGGCATAGTCCAGTTCCACGGAACGGTGATAAAGCCCTTGAGCAGCTCGGGCGAGAGCTTGTCGCGACACCAGCCAACTGTTTCAAATTCGTTTGTGCCGTAGGGAAGTGCCCATGTAGATGCTGTGGGAACCTGATCGTAGCCAAGCTCATCAAGCTCGAGATAGGTGTTTACGCGTGTTTGCTGAATTTCGTTGGGGGGATTGACCAGGCTGCGGTAGCACCAGTTAGACTGCAGTACCGACTTGGGCATATTTTTCTTAAAGAGCTCGGGGTGATGCCAGTAGTAATCGGACCATACCCATGGTCTTGCACCGTGCTTTTCGCACTCCGCGAACAGGAAGAATGCATCGTGCCACCAATGCTCACCTTGTCTCACGATGGCGACGTTGTGCAGGGTCTGGTGGCCGATATCCTCCTCGTCCATACCAATGTGGAAAAGACGGGGGGAGTCAAACACCTCGCAAACCTCCGCGATGAGGTCGGAGCACACCTTGTAGTAGGTGGGGGTGCTGATCATGTAGCGGTACTGCTTCAACCACTCACAGTGACCCGTGGAGAAGTTTAATTTTGGGATAGGCTCGATGCCACGGGCGCGGATCTCGGCAAGCTTTTGCTTCATAAAATCCTTGCTCCATGCGTCGGGCGCAGAGATTTCGGGGTGGCTTTCATACTGAACAGCGTCGCCCACGTCAATCACCAGCATATTGTACCGGCGCTCGGCAATAAAGTCTACCAGCTTGTCCCAGGTTTCAAGGTCTGTGCCGTTTTCGGGCAGGGAGCTGTAGTCAATGCGATAGGGGTTGGCTGCGCCGCCTCCAATCGGATTCCACATGTGGTTGCTTAGCTGCAAAAAATAAGACCAGATCATGATATATCTCCTTTTTATTTTAGGGTTTCGGGGTAGAATGCCTTGCGTGCCTCAAAGAAGAGGTGCGCGTCGTTCTTGAGGAAGTACTCAAGGTGGGGCTTTGTCCAGTGCCACGGAACGGTAATAAAGCCCTTTAAGAGCTCGGGGTTTAGCTTGTCGCGACACCAGCCAACCGTTTCAAACTCGTTGGTGCCATAGGGGAGTGCCCAGGTGGAGGCGGTTGGAACCTGATCGTAGCCGAGCGCATCCAGCTCGAGATAGGTGTTTACGCGCGTTTGCTGAGATTCGTTGGGGGGATCGACCAAGCTGCGGTAGCACCAGTTGGATTGCAGGACCGACTTGGGCATATTTTTCTTAAAGAGGTCGGGGTGATGCCAGTAATAATCAGACCATACCCAAGGACGGGCACCGTGCTTCTCGCACTCCGCGAACAGGAAGTACGCGTCGTGCCACCAATGCTCACCCTGACGTACAACGCCAACGGGGAACTGTGCCTGATTGCCGATGGCCTCCTCATCCATACCGATATGGAAAAGACGGGGGGAATCAAACACCTCGCAAACCTCAGCAATGAGGTCGGAGCACATCTTGTAGTAGGCAGGGGTGCTGATCATAAAGCGGTAATCCTTGATCCACGCACAGTGGCTCGAGGAGAAGTTTAATTTCGGGATAGGCTCAATGCCACGGGCGCGGATCTCGGCAAGCTTTTGCTTCATAAAATCCTTGCTCCAGGCATCAACGGCGGAAATCTCGGGGTGGCTCTCATACTGAATGGCATCGCCCACGTCGATCACCAGCATATTGTACCGGCGCTCGGCAATAAAGTCTACCAGCTTGTCCCAGGTTTCAAGGTCTGTGCCGTTTTCGGGGAGCGTGCTGCAATCAACATGATAGATGCTACCGTTGCCCTGTGTTCCGATCGGTCGCCACATGTGGTTGCTTAACTGCAAAAAATAAGACCAGATCATAGGTGTTGTATTCTCCTTTCGGTTACTTGAGTGTTTCGGGATAGTGCCACTTTCTTGCCTGATAGAACATATCGGCATCGTTTTTCAAATAAAGCTCAAACTCGGGCTGAGTAAAGATCCACGGCACGGTCATGAAGCCGAGCAAGCGGTCGGCATCCAGCTTTTCGCGGCACCAACCAAGCGTTTCAAATTCATTGTGACCGTTGGGCAATGCCCATGTGGAGGGCGTAGGAACCTGATCGAAACCGAGAGTATCGAGGTCGAGGTAGGTCTGGATGCAGGTTTGGCGCGAATCGGTAACAGATCCGGTGAAGTTATGATAATACCAGTTAGACTGCAACACCGATTTCGGCATATGCTTCTTAAACAGCTCAGGGTGGTGCCAATAGTAATCCGACCACACCCAAGGTCGTGCACCGTGCTTTTCGCATTCGGCAAAAAGGAAGTAGGCATCGTGCCACCAAAGCTCCTCGTTGCGAACGATAGAAAACGCTTGTCGTGTTTGGTGTCTTACTTCCTCCTCGTCAAGACCCAGATGGAAAAGGCGCGGCTGACCGAACACCTCGCAGACCTCTGCAATGAGATCGGCACAAACCTTGTAGTAGGTGGGCAGTCCGATCATGCAGCGGTATTGCTTCATCCAAACGCTGTGACCGTTGGAAAAGTTCAGCTTCGGGATGGGTTCGATGCCAAGGGCACGCAGCTCATCCAGCTTTTTCTTAAGGAAGTCCTTATCCCATGCGTCGGGCGCGGAGATCTCGGGGTGGCTGTCATATTTGATGGCATCACCCACATCGATCACTACCATATTATATTTGCGCTCGGCAATGAAACGCACCATTTCATCCCACACGGCAATGTCGGTATTGTTTTCCTCGGTGGGGTAGTAGGGGCGTAGGTAGGGGCTGCGGGCGGGAGATCCGGGCGGATCCCACATGTGGTTGCTTAACTGCAAAAAATAAGACCAAATCATAGGCTTCATTGCAGAAATCCTCCTTTTTGTTGGCAACGTGGTATTAGCCCTCGTTGCTTATCGCCAGTATAGCATAGGGGGGAGAGGTTGTCAATAGAAAATCACACACTTTACCAAAAAATTACACACCTTACCAAAAAGAATCGCACATTTTATCAAAAAATTACACACTTTACCAACAGGAATCACACATTTTATCAAAAAATGCCCGTGCGTGCAGCGTGCGGGCATTCCTATCAAGGTAATCTGTTCAAAAATTCCTTGGTGACCGATACCGAGATCTTCGCGGCAAGGTCTACAAATTTTGAAAATTCCATGCCGTCTCCACCGTCGGAGATGGCGCGCAGCACGGCGAAGGGCACGTTATTGACGTATGCCACGTGACCGATGGCGGCGCCCTCCATTTCACAGGCAACCGCATCAAACTCGGCAACCAGCTTATCCTTTATCTTTTGCTCTGCAACAAACAGGTCACCCGAGGCAACCGTGCCCACAATACCGTTGATCCCTTGCTCGGCGGTTGCCTCGCACAACGCCTTTAAGAGGTGCTTGTCGGTGGCAATCTTTACCACATTAATACCCGAGAGCAGTCCGCGCGGGTCACCGAGGGCGGTGGTATTCATGTCGTGCTGCACCACCTCGTCGGCAACAACCACGTCGCCTACCTCCAGCATGGGGGAAAGCCCGCCCGCAACACCTGTATTGAGGAGTGCAGTCACGCCAAAGTGCAGGATCATTGCCTCGGCACAAATGGCGGCAAACACCTTGCCAACGCCGCAGGTGGCAACCACTACCTCGCGCCCGCAAAGCCTGCCGGCTGTATATTTTACCCCACTAACGGTGTGAGTTTTTGTTTCGGTCATTTCGGCGATAAGCCCCTCGGTTTCTACCGACATGGCACCGATAATGCCAATACGTGTTGCTTTTTTTGCGTCATTCTGCATAGTTAAACCCTCCTGCTTGCCCCTCTAACGTGATAATATAGGAGGCACATTCCTTTTTGGCATCGTCTACGCTGAGATTTTCATAGTTGCCGCATTCCTTGCGGGTGTTGCCAAACATTTCGCCGCTGTGCGTAAGCACCGAGCGGAGCGCGGTGAGCAATGCCTTGCGCACCCGCTCGGGTGAGAGCCCGCGCGTGAGCAGGTAAAAGCCGGTCTGACAACCCATAGGACCAAAGTAGATAATGCTACTGCCGATCTCACCGTTTCTAAGATAGGTGGCAAGCATGTGTTCAACCGAGTGCATGGTGCGGTTATCCATATAATCGCCGTTGTTCGGCTTGCGGGTGCGCAGATCAAAGGTGGTGATGTCTCCGTCAATGCGGGAAATGTACATGCCGGGCACGATCTTGTCATGATCTACCGTAAAGCTTGCGATAGGTTCCATAGCGTTCCTCTTTCTTTATTCTTTATGATTTTTTTGGCGGTATTCGCTGGGTGTTGAGCCGATCTGCTTGCTAAAGGCGCGGTTAAATGTGCGCGAGGTGTTAAAGCCCACAAGACTGGCGATCTCGGTTACGGGCTTGTTGCTGTGCCGCAGATAGTGGCAGGCAAAGGAGACGCGCAGTGAATTGATATATTCGTTAAACCCAATGCGAAGCTTGTCCGAAAACAGATGCGAGATATAATATTTACTGATATGAAGATCACGCTCGAGCACCGAGAGCGAAAGCTCGTTTTGGTAGTTTTGCATGCAGTAAGAAATAATGGCTTTTAAGGTGTGCGACTCGCCCGAGGAGGTCTCGGTCAGCTCCAGTCTTGAAAGCAGTGTGGAAAAGAGAACCAGTAAATACCCCTGCTGCTTGGTCTTGGCATAGCGGCTGTCGTCCTTGCCAAGCGCGGTCAGCTGCTCGGCAAGGCGTATGATCTCGGGGTCACCTGCGATGCCCCGAATCGCGTTGCCACGGGGAAGGGAGTTGGTGAATACAGCGGTAAGATCGGGCATTAGGTTGGGGTTGATGATGAAGATGAAGTAGCGCTCAACACCGAAGCTTTCGTAGCGGTGAATCTGATTGGGAAATGCGATAAAGGCATCGCCTGCGGTGATCTCACAGCGCTCGGTGTCGGCATACGCCACCGTTCTCCCCTCTGTCATCAGCACCAGCTCTATATGATAGTGCAGGTGCGCAGAGCAGGCAAGCCGCCGCTTGCCATCTCGGTGATCGCCCGCGGAGTGGTCCTTTTTTCGGTTTTCGTAAAAAGCAAGCATGGTTTACCCTTTCTTTATTCTGGCCACGCGATCACCGATCGCGGTGAGGATCTCATAGGGAATGGTGTCAAGTGCGGTGGCAACATTGCATGGATCGTCAAAAATCACCGCACGGTCGCCGATTTTTGCATCGGTTTCGGTGAGATCCAGCATCATTTGATCCATACAGATATTGCCCGCCACGGGCACGGCGTAGGATGAGCTTTTGTGTAGCACGGTCACATGCCCCGCCTTACCAAAGCGGCGAAAAAGCCCGTCGCCGTAGCCGATCGGCACTGTGCCGATAAGAGAAGCGCGGCGTGTAACAAAGCAGCCGCCGTACCCAACCGGCGTGTCCGCAGGCACGCTGTGTATCTGTATAATGGGTGCGGTAAGGGTAAGCGCGGGCTTTAAGGCAAGGTCGGTTGCCACGGGTGCAATGCCGTAGAGCGCCAGCCCCACACGTGCCCCGTCCAGCACCGTTTCGGGCAAGCGGAGCAGTGCCGCCG
>CAZOWH010000108.1:0-6981 GCA_964583425.1 uncultured Lachnospiraceae bacterium | reverse complement strand
GATGCTTTTCCTTGAGGCGCAGGATCCCGATAAGGACATCAGCTTCTACATCACCAGCCCGGGCGGCTCTGTCACGGCAGGCATGGCGATTTACGACACCATGAACTATATCAAGTGCGATGTTTCCACCATCTGCATCGGTATGGCAGCATCGATGGGTGCATTCCTGCTCTCCTCCGGTACAAAGGGCAAGCGTCTGGCACTCCCCAACAGCGAGATCATGATCCACCAGCCTCTTGGCGGTGCAAAGGGTCAGGCTTCCGATATCAAAATTCAAGCCGATCTCATTCTCCGCACAAGAGATACCCTCAACCGTATTCTTGCCGAAAACACCGGTAAGAGCATTGAGGAGATCGCACGCGACACCGATCGTGACAACTTTATGACTGCGGATCAGGCACTTGCCTACGGTCTTGTTGACAAAGTACTTGCAAAACGCAACTAAAATTTAGTGTGAGGTAACTATGGCAAACACAACCTCGGGAAAAGGTAGCCGCCACTGCTCTTTTTGTGGCAGAAATGAAAATCAGGCAATTCTCATTCCCTCCACCACAGGGCTTTATATCTGTAACTACTGTGTAGATGCATGTGCGGATCTCCTTGACGAGATCGAAGCGCCCGCAGCCACCGAAAGTGGCTTTACCGCAGAGACACTCCCCCGCCCCACGCAGATCAAAAATGCGCTCGATCAATATGTGATCGGGCAGGATGCGGCAAAAATTGCGCTTTCCGTGGCGGTTTATAACCACTACAAGCGTATTCTTCATGCCGAAAAGAACGGTCTTGGCGATAAAAAGCGCCGCGGCAAGGTAGTGGTGGAGACCGATGAGGTGGAGCTGCAAAAAAGCAATGTATTGTTGCTGGGTCCTACGGGCGTTGGCAAGACTTATCTTGCGCAAACATTGGCAAAAACCTTGCGCGTTCCCTTTGCCATTGCAGATGCCACTACCTTGACCGAGGCAGGCTACGTCGGTGAGGACGTAGAAAATATCCTGTTGCGCCTCATTCAAGCGGCTGATTTTGATATTTCCCTTGCCGAGCGCGGCATTATTTATATCGATGAGATCGACAAGATCGCTCGCAAGAGCGAAAACCGCTCGATCACGCGTGACGTATCGGGTGAGGGCGTTCAGCAGGCGCTTTTGAAGATCCTTGAGGGCACGGTTGCTAATGTCCCCCCGCAGGGCGGCAGAAAGCACCCGAATCAAGAATTTATCCAGATCAATACAAAAAACATCCTCTTTATTTGTGGCGGCGCCTTTGAGGGGCTTGAGGGGATCATTGAAAAACGCAAGGGCAATCAAACCGTTGGCTTTGGCGGTGAAATCCTTAAAAAGGCGGAAAAGAAGAAGGCTGGGCTTTACCGTGACGTACTTCCGCAAGACATTGTCAAATACGGTCTTATCCCCGAGCTTGTCGGTCGCGTGCCTGTGATCGTATCTCTCGATGAGCTTGACCGTGAGGCGCTGGTGCGCATTATCAGCGAGCCGAAAAACTCTCTTGTGCGCCAGTACGAAAAGCTATTTGAAATGGACGGTGTGAAACTCACCTTTGCCAAAGGTGCGCTCGAAGCCATTGCTGAGCTGGCACTGGAGCGCAATACGGGCGCTCGCGGTCTTCGCGCCATTATGGAGAATTTGATGCTTGACACCATGTATGAGATCCCCGCGCGAAAGGATGTGGCAGAGGTCCGCATTACTCCGAAATCGGTAAAGGGCAAGGAAAAGCCGCAATATATTTTATTGCGTGATGCACTACCCGCCGCAGAATAAGAAAAGGACCGCAAGAGCTTTGCTTTTGCGGTCCTTTCCTTAAAACACGTAATCTTCACACAATCTTTCGCTGTGGGCGGTTGATTTTTTGTCATAACTGTGTTACAATAATAAAAGTATAAATCTTTGGCTGGGCATAGGAAAAGCTGTTTCCCCCATATAGTTTATGTGGGGGTGACGATATGAAGCTTTTTGTGCCAACCAACGGCGAAAATCTTGGCAATAGATTATCTATTCGGTATCTTTCGTTTTATGTGTGCGCGATATTGATCGGCTTGATAATCGTGACGCGTGGCACAACGCTGTTTCCGTTATGCGCCGTTGAGCTCCTTACCTGTTTACCGATACCCTTGGCGTTGCTTGCAGCGGTTACCACGGTCAGCAACACATATTTGATGCTGCTAACGGCGCTTAAAGGGCTTTATGACGCACAGCTCTTATGGCGTGTGACGCTTTTGGTGCGGAGCGGCAGCATTGGCATTCTCGAATGGAACGCTTGCTTTTTTTTAAATGCCTTTTCCCTGCTTTTGTTTGTTCTTGCTGCAACCAATGCTGGAAAATTCGCTTTTGAAAGCAAGGAACGGGATCTTGCCTTGATTTTTTCAAAGCCGTTTGCCAAATTTTTGATTGACGCAATTTTTTTAATTGCGCTCTCACTGCTGATGTATTTACTGTGGCCTCGCCTGCTTTCGGGTATGCCATTGCTCTAAATTGCGGAAAGGAAAAACTATGGGAGAAACCAAAAAAACATGGTCGTTTTTAAATAAAGAGCGCCCAGATGCCGAGATGGAGGATACGACCCCCACGCTAAAATATTTTTTTAAGTTGCTGTGGCGCAAGGCGGCAAAGCTGCTGACGCTCAATCTGATGATGGTATTTCAGGTCATTCCCCTGCTTGTGGCGTTGCTGGTTTACTTTTTCGGCTCTACCACCCCTACCGTAGAGCATGCGGCATATGCCCCCTTGCTCGGTACATATATTGCGGGCGGCTCGCCTGCCGCGGGCACGCTACTCGGTATCTTTGGTCAACAGCTCAACATTCCTGCTATGACAACGGGACGCATGGTGGTGATCGGTATTATGATCGCCATTACCGTACTGACTTGGGGCTGGCAAAATGTGGGGGCCACTTATAATTTGCGCAGTCTTGTACGCGGTGACTCTGCGTTTCTGTGGTCGGACTATTTTTACGCGATCCGTCGCAACCTAAAGCAGGGCTTCCTTTTTGGCTTGCTTGATCTTCTCATCATATTTGTGCTGGCGTGCGATATCGTCTTCTTCTACCCGCTTTCCACCGGCTTTGGATACGGTCTGATGTACGGCTTAGTGCTTACATTGGGGATCATATATCTGGTTATGCGCTTTTACATATACCCAATGATGATTACCTTCGATCTGTCGATCTACAAGTTGTTGAAAAATGCGCTGATCTTCACTATGCTCGGTATCAAGCGCAACATTATTGGTCTTCTTGGCATTGTCTTGGTGATCGTGCTGAATGTGCTTGCCATTGTTGGCGGTCTTTCAATCGGATTTTCCGTACCGATCGTGCTTCCCTTCTTCTATCTGCTTGCATTGCTCGGGTTTATTTCCATGTATGCCGCTTATCCCAATATTAAGCGATATATGATTGACCCGTATGAGGTAAGCGGCACCGAGACCGATGACGGCAGCGAGCCATTCGCCGAGGATGAGGGCGTTACCCCTCCAGCAAACGACTGACCGTAACAAATTCATATCCCGACTCCTGCAGCATCGGTATAATACGCCGAAGCGCCGCGGGAGTCGGACTGTTTTTACCGATAAAATCATGCATTAGGATAATAGAGCCGTCCTTCACGTTTTCCTTTACATTTTTGCAGATATCCGCTACCGAGGTGTGTGCCCAATCGCGAGTGTCTACGCTCCACATCACAATGGTATAGCCCTTGTCGGAACAGAGCTTTTTAATATCCTCGTTAAAAACTCCCTCGGGTGGGCGAAAGAGATGCACGTGCTCACCAGTGAGCCTTTCCAAGGTCTCACTGCACGCAATAATATCCTTTTGTAATTTTTCTCCGCTCACATTGACTGTATGATAATGATGATAGGTGTGATTGCCTATCTCATGTCCGTCCGCCTTCTCGCGTGCAATGATATTAGGATAATATTCCGCGTTACTACCTACGGTAAAAAAGGTAGCCTCTACACCGTATTCCGCCAAAATATCAAGTATCTCGGGCGTGTACCGCGGGTGCGGTCCGTCATCAAAGGTAAGTGCCACGCGCTTTTGTCCGTTTTTGCTTGTGTGGCGGTAAACGATCTGTGGCGTGGCATATACCGAAAGCGGCACCGAAAAAAAGGCAACGGCGGCAATCAAAAGCGCAAGATAGCGCCGTGGTCTCAACGCGCGAAGCATAATTCATCCAGCGTGCCGAAGCGATACCCTTGGTTTTTCAAGGTGTCGACGAGTGTGGGAAGGATCTCGGCATTGGTGGCAGAGGTTGGATGAAGCAGGATCACAGCACCGTTGTGGATGTGTGAAAGGAGCTTGTCGAGCGCATCCCTCGGGGCGGGCTGTCGATTGTTATCCCAATCGGCATATGCAAGGCTCCAAAAAACCGTTTTATAACCAAGTGCCGATACATGGTCCAGCATCTCCATGGAAAAGCTTCCCTCAGGCGGTCTAAAATATGGCTTTGTGCCGCTGCCCGTAACCGCTTCAACCGCCTCCTCCAGCTCCCTGATCTCGGCGGTGATCTTTTCCTTTGAGGCAGTGGCAAGATTGGGGTGATGGGCGGTATGATTGCAAATGAGATGCCCTTCCGCTACCATGCGCTGTACCAGCTCACTGTTTTCGGTCACAAAATGCTTTAGCACAAAAAATGCGCCGGGGGTATCAGTATCCCGCAAGGTGTTTAAGACCTTTTCTACATTGCCGTTTTCATATCCTACGTCAAAGGTGAGGTATACCACCTTTTCCTCGTTATCATCACCGTGGCGGTGATCGATATACACACCGCCATGCGTCTCTGCCGTGGCAAGCTCGGGAGGCACCAGCGCCTGCTTGTGCTCCTTGTTACGCGTGGTATACCAATTCATCACTCTTGCGGGTACGGCGCCGATCTCGCATATCAAGAGCGAGCACACCATCAAAAGCATGGCGAGCGAAACACATAATTTTTTCATTGCAAATGCTCCTTTTTGATTTCTTTTAATATTTTGCGCATCTTCTATCGATCTACACAACGCAATTTTTGGCGCAAAAAAGCCTTTGAAAAGCATGTGCTTTTCAAAGGCTTTTTATTATTTACTTTTTGCGGGTTTCAAATTCTGCCAAGTGAGCATTGATGTAGTGGAAGATCCTGCCCTCAAAGCACCGCCTATTCTTTTTGAAAAACGGTACGATGCGATTTTCCAATCGCTCAAAGTCACACTTCATTTCAAAAATCACATCTGCCATTTCCTTATCGCCGCCCGCCTTTACCGCACGGCAAACAGCTGCCACCGTCTTTTTCTCAGCGGCACGAAAGAGCGCCAGAACCTCGGGTTCGTCAAGCAAGGACATGTCATACAGCATTTTGAACGCAACCGGTGTACGGTATGCGGGCTCAGCCTGCATTGCCATTTCAAGGTTTTTCGGGATCCCGTTCCACAGATCAACGGTCTGTTCCACAAAGGGGGAGAGATAATATGTAAGGTTGTCATTAATGAATGCAAAGGTGAGGTCGTTGGGTGTGAGTTTTACCTTTCTGCGTCGATCGTATAAAAAGTAATTTTGATGCGTGTTACCCGCACGGTGCGAAAGATAAAGGCAAATGCAACCGACGGCTAACAGTAGCCCTACCATGATCCAGAAAAAAACAACAAGCCCCTTAATTTTAACGGTGCATGCCAAAACAAAGCAGGCAAATGCCAAGATTGACAATCCGAATGCCAGGTACTTCATTTTTTGAAATGAAAACTTATTTTCCTTCATAATGCAACCTCGTTTCATATTTTTTCCAATTTCGCGTATGTTGCCATCAATTTCTTGGTGCCTTTGGTATCAAACGCGATCTCGTAAAGGCAATCACTGCCCATCTTTTGTACCGCGAGGATCTCCCCTTCGCCAAACAGCATATGCTTAACGCGGTCACCTGCCGAAAAAGCAGGTGAATCGGGGGTGGGCTTTGGCGTGGTGCGTCCTACCGTGATACGGTCGGCGGCAGCAACACGCATGGCATCACTGCGCGGCGCAGTACCGACAGAGCGACCTGTAAATGGGGCCCCCTGTACACGCGCCTCGAATCTGGGCAGCTCCAACAAATGCTCGGGAATCTCGGCAAGAAAGCGCGAGGGCGGATTTGCTGTGGTGCGACCGTAGAGCATGCGAGATTTGGCATGTAAAATGTAAAGCTCGTTTTTGGCGCGTGTGATCGCCACATAGGCAAGACGGCGCTCTTCCTCAATTTCCTCAGATCCTGCCATCACGGTTTGCAGCCCCGGGAAGATTCCCTCCTCAAAACCGGGCAGAAACACCTGCGGAAATTCAAGTCCTTTGGCGCTGTGTATTGTCATCAGCACAACGGCATCCGCGGTATCGTCATAGCGGTCCACATCGGCAACAAGCGCGGTCTCCTCAAGAAATTCTGTCAGAGACGGTGTATCGGTATTGCTTTGATATTCCACCACATTGGAGATAAACTCATCTAAGTTATCCAGGCGATCTGCCTCCTCGTGCCCCATATCTTCAATCATTTGGCGATAGCCCGTGCGCTGCAGTACCTCTTTTACAAAATCATCCAGTGCCATCACATCGCAAAGATCGGTGAGATCGTTGATCAGCTTGGCAAAGCCCATCAGTGTGGTTGCCGAGCGTGCCAGCGCCATGTATCGATCTGCACGCTCCATGATATCAAACATGCTGCAGCCCTCCACAGCTGCGATCTCCTGTACGGCAGCAAGCGTTTTATCGCCCAGCTTGCGGCGCGGCTCGTTAACGATGCGCAGTAGCCTGTCTTGATCCTCATGGTTGTTGATCAGCTGCAAATACGCCACCAGATCACGGATCTCCTTGCGGTCGGAAAAGCGCACACCGCCGAGCATACGGTACGGCACAGCACTTCTTGCAAACGCCATTTCAAGCGCGTTTGATTGTGCGTTGGTGCGGTAAAGCACGGCAAAATCGCGGTAATGAAATCCTTCCTTGGCTACCTTGCGCACAATGATATCAATGATAGAGCGCGCC
>CAZOWH010000107.1:0-7076 GCA_964583425.1 uncultured Lachnospiraceae bacterium | reverse complement strand
AGGCGCAAAGGAGCCCCTTTGATTTGGATGCTGCCATGAAGGAATGGTACCGTCAGCAGCTGTGGCTTGCCAATGATGAGCGCGTGACCATTCTCGGTCACCCCTGGTACATTGGTAACAGCGCTTGGTATGAGGATTTTTCGGTCATTCCGCACAGCATGAACATGGATATTGCCGCGGCACTGAAGGAAAACGGTAAGTACGTGGAGTGCAATTCTCACTTTTTCCGTGCGGCAAAGGCGACCGAGAAATTCCGCCACCAGTATGCGGAATTCCTGCGCGAGCTCTTTGAAATGGGCATTCCCGTGACCTACGGCTCCGACTCCCACCACAATTATTTTGATGCGCGCGCGGATGTGGAGAAATATCTCGTTACCGCAGGCTTTAAGGACGGTGATATCTCCGAGGTTGCCGAGAAGGATCTTTGGTGATAAGGAGATAACGAAAAATGAAGATGAGATAACGAAAAATGAAGATCACGTTTATCGGAACCTCACACGGTGTGCCCGCCGCCGACAGATATTGCAGCTGTGTAATGATAGAATCGGGCAGCAGCGTGTATTTTATTGATGGCGGTGCACCCGTGGTAGATGAGCTTTTGCGCCACGGCAGAGAAGTAAGGGAGGTGCGCGCGCTATTCAATACGCACGTGCACGGTGACCACACCGCAGGGATCTGCCACCTTGCCGATCTTGCAGATTGGTACTACAAGGATGCCTCGATAGATTTTTACATTGCCGACAGGTGCTATATCGATGCCGTAAAGGGTATGATAAAGGCGTGCAACCCCGCAAGCGACCTTTCGCCCGAGCGTCTGCGCTTTCACGTGATCGATCCTGCCGTTTCATACGAGGATGAGAATATCAAGGTTGAGTATATCCCTACAAAGCATATGAGCGAGCACTACCATACCTATGCCATTCTCGTGACCGAGGGGGAGCACCGCGTGCTCTTTTCGGGTGACCTTTCGGGGTCGCTCAGATACGCCGATGTGCCCGAAATACTCGGGCGCGAGGAGGTTGACCTGTTCGTGTGCGAGATGGCGCATTTCGGTGTGAAGCATATCCGCCCGTACCTCGAAGCGGCAAAGGCGAAAAAGATTGCTTTTGTGCACGTGTTTCCGCTTTCAAAGTATGATGATATCGCGCAGCTACAGGGCGAGATCGCTATGCCGATCCTCACACCAAGCGATAATGACGTGATCGAGATTTAAGTGGCAAAAACAAGCGAAGGCCCCGCCATCGGCGGGGCTTTTGCGTTAAGAGCAAAAGCACTATGACACGCGATATTTGTGCATCATAAGTGCTTTTTTATTGATTGTCGGGGATTTTTACAAAAGCCTTGAAACGGGGCTGATATTTTGATATAATCATTACACCAAGCATTAAGCATTAAAAAATGCAGTACGCACAGCAAGGTGGGATCGTATGTTCAGGGAGCTTATCAGAAAAAACAAGCAAATATCAAAAGAGGCGTGCATTGCATTGCTGACCGAGGAAATGCGCGGTGTGCTGGCGGTCAACGGCGACAACGGTTATCCTTATGCCATGCCAATGAATCATTTTTACTGTGCCGAGGATGGGTGTGTGTATTTCCACTGCGGCAAGGTGGGGCATCGCTTGGATGCTTTGATGCGCTCGGACAAGGTATCCTTTTGCGTTTGCGAGCAGGGTTACCGCGAGGAGGGGGATTGGGCGTTCTATGTGCGTAGCGTGATCGTGTTCGGGCGCATGGAGATCTTGGATAATACGGACGAGATCGTTCGTATTACAACGGCGCTGTGCCATAAATTTACGCAGGATGAGGCGTATATCAAGCATGAGCTCGAGTCTTTTGGCAAGGCAACGCTGCTGTTAAAGCTGATACCGGAGCACATCTGCGGAAAGCTTGTAAAGGAAGCATAGTTGTTGTGGGGCTGCCCTATGGTCAGCCTCAAATATTCATGCGGTTTTCTCACGGAAAGCCGCATGTTTTTGTTTCGTGCACATTTTGGTGCACATTTCAAATCGGGCATTGAATTTTGCTATAAATATGATATAATAAAAACGGTATATCTTAACCGTTGGATGTGCGATGATGCCGATGCGCATGAAAAAGGACTAAATTATAGGAGGATGAATGATGTATACACCCAAACCAATAGATACAAGTGATATCGTGCTGACCGAGGATATTATGGAGCTGTGTGAGCTGCTTTCAAGAAATACCCACGAGGTGTGGTCGGAAAGCAGGCTTAAGGATGGCTGGAGCTACGGAGAAGAACGCAATGATGCGCAAAAGCAGCATCCTTGTCTGATCCCTTACGACGAGTTGCCCGAGTCCGAAAAGGAATACGACAGAAACACGTCTTTGCAAACGCTGAAGCTGATCGTAAAGCTCGGGTATAAAATCATAAAAGAATAAACGGAGGACATGTAAATGTACTGGTACGTATGGTGGGGCGCTTCCGCTTTCGTGTTTCTTGCGGCTTTGGTGGATGCTTTTGTGTTAAGTAAGCTGAGATATAAGAGAAAACGGATATTAACCTCTAACAAGGTATTGATTTTAGGAACCTCTCTGTCTGCTATGCTCTTGCTCTTTCCGATCTGCTTGGAAAAATTTTCGGATTCCGTATGGTGGGTAGAGTGGGGAAAATCGATCCTGATCTCCATGCAGCACGCCATTCGCTTGTTTGCGTTTGGAGGGGGATTTATGGATTTTTTTGAGACCGAAGCCGTATTCAATTTGCCCCCGATCGTGCAAATGCTCTATACAGGCTCCAGCATGGTTTTGTATGCGTTCGCGCCGCTGCTGACCTTCGGCTTGATTCTTTCGTTTTTCAAAAATGTTTCGGCATACCGCAAATATTTGTTTTCCTTTTATAAGCACACGCATGTCTTTTCGGAGTTGAACGAGAGGTCTCTTGCTTTGGCAAAGAGCATTGATCAAATACATAATAAAACCGGAGAGGGAAAGAGAAGAAGGTATCGGATCCGGCGCAGAGCCTTGATCGTCTTTACCGACGTGTTGGATAAGACCGGCGAAAAAAATCTTGACCTTCTCGAGGAAGCCAAGGAGCTTGGTGCTATTCTGTTTTCAAAGGATCTGGAATCTATACGGTATAGACGCAAGCATTCGGTAAGAAGGCTCAGCTTTTATCTGATCTCCGATGACGAGAAAGAGAAAATTCGTCATGCGGAGAGCATTATGCGTGATTATGATTTCGACGAGACGGTAGAGCTTCGCGTGTTCTCAGATGATATCAGAAGTGAGCTGCTGTTAGCTGCCAAAAGCGTTAAAAGCATGAAGGTGATCCGCGTAAACGATGTACAATCCCTGGTATACCATAATCTTGATGTTCACGGCTTGCGCCTGTTTCAAAATGCGAGAAGCGTAACCGATGCCGATAAGGTCATATCGGCGGTCATCGTCGGGCTTGGAAAATACGGGATCGAGATGATGAAGGCATTGACTTGGTTCTGTCAAATGGACGGCTACAGAGTTAAGATAAACGCTTTTGATATTGACAAGCGCGCCGAAGAGAATTTCAAGAATATGTGTCCTGAGCTGATGAGCGGGGACTATAACGGAAAGAATATCCCGGGCGAAGCGCGTTATGAGATCCATATTCACGGCGGCATTGACGCAAGGGGCGCCGTGTTTGCCGAGAAATTGGAAAAAATAAGTGATGCCACCTACATTTTCGTTTGCTTGGGAAAGGATGAGGAAAACCTTGCTACAGCCGTAAGGATCAGATCGCTTTGCGAAGGAGTGCAGTATACAGGCGACGGTCATAAGCCGGATATCGAAACGGTGATACACGACTCCAATGTTTCTGCTTCAATGGGAATGAAATGGGCAGGCGACAAGGCTACACAATACCGCACGGGCGTCTCCAATTTCAAGAAGCAGCCCTACAATATTCACATGATCGGTGATCTTGAGCAGCTGTATTCCGTTGAAACGATGCTTGATTCCGAAATGGTTCGCATTGCCGAGGAGGCGAATAAAAATTATGCCGAGTATGTTTATAGCAACGGGCTTGAAAAAATATCGAGCTTAGCCGCGCCGCAGTATGCCGCAGAAAAAGCCAAGTTAGAGCAGGAGCGAAAAGAAAATATACGGGCGTTTTATAAATATGAATATAATTATCGCTCGTCCATTGCGCGCATGATCCACGAAAAAAAGAGCGCCGAGCTTTCCTTGAAAAATCCCGAGCTGGAGCATAAAAGATGGAACGCGTATATGAGAACGGAGGGCTACCGATACAGCGGAAGCGATGATGAAGCATCGAGAAACGATCTTGCAAGGCTGCACCATAATCTTGTGCCCTTTGCCAATCTGGATAACAAAAGGGACGTTCCGAAGGATAATTAACGCGCCGACGATCTGTATTGTTTCATTTTAAAGTTGACGCATACTACAGACAGGAGATGCTTTTATGGCAAAATTTTTATTTCAGGCTAAAGGCGGCAGCGACCTCAAAGGCAAGCCCAGAGTGTATTTCACCTGCCACCCCGAGGACTTTGAGCGCTATTTTGAAAGAATCGGGAAAGATATTTTCAAAACCCACAATTGTGTCATTTATTATACGGAGGATATGACAGAGCGCATTGACCAAGCGGATCTGGATACCGATCTCGGTCAGATGAACCTGTTTGTTGTTCCTGTTACCTTAAAGCTGTTGACAACGCCCAATCGCGCCATGGATGCGGATATTGCCTATGCCAAGGAGAAGCACATTCCCATTTTGCCGTTTATGATGGAAACGGGTATTGATGCATATTATTCCAAGCAGAATAAATTTGGTGAGCTGCAGTATCTGAACCCTGATAGCGCGGACCTAACGGAGATCAGCTATGAGGAAAAGCTGAAAAAATATCTGGAATCTGTGCTGATCAGTGATGAGATGGCAAAGCGGGTCAGGGCGGCGTTTGATGCTTACATTTTTTTGAGCTACCGTAAAAAGGACAGGCGATATGCCAACGATCTGATGAAGCTGATCCACAAAAATCCCGAGTGCCGGGATATTGCCATCTGGTATGATGAGTTTCTCACACCCGGTGAGAGCTTTGCCGAGAACATTCGGAAAGCGATGGATGACAGCAAGCTGTTTGCGCTGCTGGTGACCCCAAACCTGCTGGAGGAGCCGAACGGCAAGCCCAATTTCGTGATGGGTGAGGAGTATCCCGCGGCCGCCCAAGCGAAAAAAATGATACTTCCGGCGGAAATGGTAGAGACCGATCATGATGCTTTGACGGCAAAATTCAAGGATATTCCCGACTGCGTAGACCCGCAGGACGAAGCTGCTTTTAAGGAGCGGCTGCTGCAGTCCATTCAAAGGATCGCCATCTCTGCCAATAACAATGATCCTGAGCATAATTTTCTAATTGGTCTTGCGTACCTTGACGGTATTGACGTAGAGGTAGACCTCAAGCGAGGCGTTGAACTGATCACAAGCGCTGCAGAGGCGGGACTGCCCGAGGCGATGGAAAAATTGCGTGATGTGTATAACGACGGTCAGGGCGTTCCGATAAACTACGGGGAGGCAGCAAAATGGGGCGAACGAGTGGCGGAAAGCTGTCAAAAGGAATTTGGAGAGGGAAGCACTAAAACCGTCATTGCATGGCAATGTCTCGCTCTTATTTACGGTAACAGACGCGAATATGAAAAGGCAAAGCGCGTAAATGAGAAATTGTATGAGACTATCTGCAAGGTAGCCGGCGAGAATGACCCCGCTGCGCTTGTACCGCAAAGACGCTTAGCAGAATCCTATCTCGGATTGGGTGAATATAGGAATGCGTGTAAGCTTTATGAAAAAGCATATTTGCACAGCTATAAAAGCTTAGGAGCGGAGAATGAGTATACGCTTACCCTGATGAGCGAGCTTGGATACGTTTACGTTCTTTTGAACGACCATACGTACGGAAAGGAGCTTCAGGAGAAGGCGTATGCTACGCAGCGCAGAATTTTGGGCGAGGATGACTCAAGAACTGTTGATACGTTGCATAGACTTGCGCAGAGCTACAGTCATATGCGTGAGTATTCCGATGCAATAGCTGCTTTTGAGAGCGTATATTCTGGTTATCGTAAGGCTCGCGGCGAAGAGCATCCGGATACGCTTGCTACGATGAATGAGCTTGGGCTATGTTATTCAAGGATAGGCAATACTGCCAAGGCACAAGAGCTGCACGAAAAAGCATACGCACTGAGTTGCAAGGTGCTGGGCGAGGAGCATTCCGATACCCTTGCCGTATTGCACAATCTGGCTTTGGATCACGTAACGGCGTGTGATTTCCGCAAGGCGTGGGATCTGAGCGAAAAAGCATATACACAGTACTGTAGAGTGTTAGGCGAGGAGCATCCTTCTGCGCTGAAAACGCTGGATATGAAGAGCTTCATTGCGAGAAAATTGGGTGACAATCAAGCAGAGCGAGAGCTTTTGGAGAAGCTGTATACTCTGAAGTGCAAGGTTTACGGTGAGGTACACGAACAGACTCTTGGGACTATGGATAAATTATCCAAGCATTTCCAAAGAGCGGGGGATCTGCCGAGATCGATCGAGATCAAGGAAAAGAAATGCTTCCTCCTTTACAATGAAAAGGGAGCCGAGCATAGGGAAACCTTAGCCGCGCTCAACGAATTGATCAAGCTCGACGGTATAGATGTCACCGCAAATGAAAAAACGGTGGCGCAAACCGAAAGCCTGGCGTCTTTGTTGGAAGGAGCACTTGATGAAGACGTGCTTAGTCTTGCTCAGGTGGAAAAGGTATATACCTTGCACTGTAAATTCCTGGGTGAAGAGCATTCGGAAACCCTTAACAAGCTTAGTCTTCTGTCGCTTGAGTATCATAAATCGGGAAATCATGCAAAAGGCGATGAGTTAGGTAAAAAGGTATACACACTGCGTTGCAAGGTGCTTGGCGAGGAGGATCCCTATACTATTGGCGCACTTTGCGGTATGGCGTACTGGTCTTCAGAGGCGGGAAATCACGAAAAAGCCTTGGAGCTGTATGAAAAGGTATACGCACTACAGTGCAAAGTGCATGGCGAGGAGCATTCGGACGCGCTTGATACACTTTCCCATATGGCGAGTG
>CAZOWH010000106.1:0-7081 GCA_964583425.1 uncultured Lachnospiraceae bacterium | reverse complement strand
TCCTGCATTGCGATGAAGCACCTTGGAGAGCGCCTGGATATCCACTGCGGCGGTATCGATAACGCCTTCCCCCACCACACAAACGAGATCGCGCAAAGCGAGGCATATCTCGGTCACAAATGGTGCAATTACTGGATGCATGTGCTGCACCTCAACACCGACAGCGGCAAAATGTCGAAATCCAAGGGCGAATTTTTGACGGTTTCTCTCCTCGAAAGCAAAGGCTACGATCCGCTTGCCTACCGCTTCTTCTGCCTTGGCTCACACTACCGCAGATCGTTGGTGTTCTCCTACGAAAACCTCGATAATGCTGTGGTCTCCTACAATAAGCTGATCACCCGCATTGCGGCACTGAAGGTGACCGAGGGTGAGCAGGTGGACGAGGCAGCACTTGAGGGTCTTAAGGAAAAATTCAAAAAGGCGCTTGACAACGACCTCAACACCTCGCTTGCCGTAACCGCGCTTTACGATGTGTTGAAATCCCCCGCCAACACCGCCACCAAGCGTGCCGCCATTGCCGATTTTGATACCGTTCTGGCACTTGATCTTCTCGCCGCCGCCGATAAGCTGGCAGAGCAAAAGGCAGAGGAGGCAGCCAAGGCTGCTGTACGCGTGTATTCCGCGGATCCCGAGATCCGCGCCATTGAGGAGGCGATCGATGCCCGCGCTGCCGCCAAAAAGGCAAAAAATTATGCCGAGGCTGACCGCATCCGTGCCAAGCTTTTGGAAAAGGGCATTGTACTGACCGACACGTCAGCGGGCACCACATGGGCAAAAACGACCGTATAAAGGTGCGAACTAACCATATTTCCCCTACCTTTTTTGGAGAATTGAACAAAAAAGGAAAAAGCTATTGCTTTTTTTTGAGGAGTATGTTATAATTTCATTATCCATAAAACTATAACGGAGGACATCATTTATGAAAGTCTTTGTACGTGTTTTATCTCTTACCTTAGTGGTAATTATGCTTGCCTTTTCGCTGGTTTCCTGTGCCAAGCGCGTAGAGGAGGGCGAATATGTGAGAGGCGACGATGCGCTTACCGGCTGCTATGACCGTTACTACTTTGAAAAGGATACCTTCTCCTTTGACGTGTACATCCAATATGTAAGACAGGATGCACTCTCCTATTCCGGCACATATGTGCTTGAGATCATCGAGCCCGAGGATGAGGAGCAGAAGCTGGAGGATGAGGAATACGGCATCACCCGTGGCAACATCACCTTCACCTGGACCGATGACAACGGCGCCACACAAACCCAAACCAAGACCATTATTATGGATTCCTATGAGGGAACCATTAACGTAGGCGATCTGCTTTACACCTACTCCTACAGTGAGGACGCGGCAGAGTAAATCAACATAAACAAAGCGGCGGAGAAAGCTTCTCCGCCGCTTTGTTTTTTTATCAGTTCCCCGCTTTTTCGCGAAGCTTCCATACAGTGTGCTTACCCTGTCCCTCGGATATCACAATACCCTCGCGACGCATTTCAGCAAGATAGCGACGCACACGAGAGCACGGCATACCCATCGCTGTTGCGATCTGCGCCGCACGCGCAAAAATTACTGCGGTTAAATGCTCCGCAAGCATTTGCTTTGCGGCGGCCTTTGGCATGGCACGCTTTTGTGCAGATCTTTCGGACACGTACGTGGATTTTTTTGTAAGTGGCAGGGTCAGCGTGGTGCGCTCGGGATCAAAGTATTCGCCAAAAAACGGCGTTGGACGTGCGCCCCTGCGCCATGCCGCGAACATGCGGGGAATGCCACCGCCAACACCCGCACCAACCCCGATCAACAAAAACATACGCGACAGTGCCTTGTTTCTCGCATCGGAGATGCCGCCCGCGCGTGCCTTGACAGGATCGACGCGGAAGGCACCGGGATTGGAGAAGCAGAGCATATCCGCATGCATCTCCACCAATACGCCGCCGCGCTCACGATAATCGGCATTCACAAGGCAGTTGGTCAGTGCCTCCTCGATCGCCTCCTGTGCCGTGACACTTCGGGAAAAGCTGAGGCGCATATCTGCCATCACACAGTGAAAAAAGCTATATAGATTGTGTGGCGTTGCGGTATCGACGGGCGGCGCATCGCCGTTATGTTCTTTTTTTAAAGCAACCTGATAGGCGGGGAATGTGCGGCATATCGCCTCGTACTTTCCAAACATCAAAAGCCCTGCGGCACTTGGGTGCAGTACACCGTCGCCACCTACGCCTGCGGCGTTCAGCTGGATCAAAAATTCATTACTGCTGCACCGCTCAAGCGCATGCCCCGGGCGCAGCACCTTCATCTCGGCACGATAACGAGCGATCGTTTCCTCGCAAAGATCGGAGAGCGATACCTCCTCCAACAAGCGCATATCCTGCGAGCGCTCGGCTGCATCGCGCCGCATGGCGGCGATCTCCTCGGATGTGCAGCGGTAATCCCCCTCTCCACCGCGACGGTATGTACCGTGCAGCATATCATTTTCAATATACACAGGCTTGTCGGCGCGGTGGGCACGCGGCACCTCGATCACAACGATGCGCTTACCCTCCACGCGCTCGATGCGCACATCATCCTTGGTTAGGATGTTAACATTAACACGGCGAGTATCATTGAGCTGACGCCAAAATTTATCGATCAGCTTTTGCGGATCGGGCAGATCTACCGCATGAAAGGATTTGTCTCTTCCCTCCTCCACGCCAAGCAATATGACGCCGCCCATGGTGTTGGCAAATGACGAATAGGTCTCCCACACGCTGTACGGCAATCCACCAAGCGCGCGCTTTGCCTCGATACGGTTATTTTCACGGTATTTCTCAACGTGCTTGAAATCGATCATGGGAAACACCTCCCTTTGTTACTATTGTAGCATGTTTTTTTCAAAAAGGCAATGATAATGCGCGGTGCATTTGTGCAATTTTCAAAAATAGTTTAAAAAAATAATTAAAAATCCAAAACACACTTGTTTTTCCATAATTCATATGATATAATATCACCATACGAGGTAGTGATATATCCTACCCCGCAAATAAACATATTCTATGGAGGAATATCACATGAAGAAGTTCGTACGCATTCTTGCACTCACCCTGGTTGCTGTTATGATCTGCGCAACCCTTGCATCCTGTGGCGGTGTTGCTTCCGGTGACTACTATGCCGGCGACAAGGACACCATCAAGACCTACACGATGTACTCTTTCAGCGGTAGCAAGGTAACCTTCTCTTCTTACCTGCTCGGTAATAAGGTTGACAGCGCTACTCTTGAAGGCAAGTACAAGGTTGACGGTGATGAGATCATCTTCACTTGGGTAGATGCAGACGGCAAGGAGACCACTGACACTCAGGCTTTTGCTGAGAATGAGGATGGCTCTATCAAGATCGGTCTTGTCACCTACACAAAGGTTGAGAAATAAGGAACGACAAAAAAGCGCGACCATGGTCGCGCTTTTTTGTTTCGATACCATTCCGAAGGATCACGGAGGATATACAATGAAAACTTCTGTACGCATGCTCGCACTTGTGCTTGCAGTCGCTTTGCTTGCCTGCTGTCTTGGCGCCTGCACCGCGAGACCCGCTAAGAACCCTGCCGATGCCGAAGCTGCATTGAAGGAGGCGGGATATCTGGTATTTTGCGACAACACGGTCATGCCCCGGCACTTTGAGCAGCTTGGCTATGATTTGACCTGCACACTGACCGCTACCAAGGAAAGCAAGAGCTCCGATGGCGACACAAAAACCGATCTTGTGGTGGTTTATTACTTTGCCGATAAGGAAAATGCCCAAAAAGCGTTAGACAAGGTAAGGGAATATGCCGCCGAGGACAAGGATGAGATTGCCGACGACGCATGGATCGCCCCCACCGGGTCCGGTGCCATGGTATACTACGGTACCAAGTCTGCCTTTCGGGCTGCAAAATAGGCGCTTTTTCGCAAAAATCAAATATGGTAGCGCTTTTTATTGCCAACTGGGGGCTTGACCTTTTTTTATGTGTATGCTATAATAAAAAATGATATAGTTTTTGTCACAAATACGGTTTTTGGAGGGAAAGGCATGCGCAAGATCTCTTTAGCGGCACTGCTGTTGCTGTGCCTTACATTGCTGCTATCCTGTCATAGGTCATCCGGAAGATCCTATCTTACATTTGGTGAAGACGGTGTGCTATGCGCACAGGTGGAGACCGAGGAGAGCGGCACGGTAAAGGTTCCCTCACCCGCCGGCATGCATACACAGTATTGCATTGGCTGGTACAGCAAGGATGGAGGCGAAACTGTTTTTTTGCCCGTCGGTGCCACATATGAGTATGCCGCCGGCACCAATAAGAATTTCACCCCGCTGTATCTGCACTTTACAACCGCATCCACCCCAACGCTTGACACGACCGTGGAGGGCGGCGGCATTGCTTTTGCAACCGAAATAACCAGGACGGATTGGGTAAAGCTGACCGCAGTTACCGCCAATGTATCGCGCGGCACACTGATCTCTACTGCCACAGATCTCACCGCAGTGGGCGGTACGTTGACCCACGCGGCACTGACAACCGCCGAAAAGAGTTTTTTTGACATTTCTGCCGATGCATGGCAAGCCGAAAGCGAGCAGCTGCTTACCTTTGGCGCCACACTTGCAAATATTGATACACAAAGTATTGCTACCAGATATACTGCTGTTGGCTATGTGAGGATCACATACAGCAACGGCACCGATGCCTATGTCTACGCGAATTACGGCGCGGGGGGGGCACCTTCCACCTCGCTTTTGGGCTTTACCGAAGCCGCAAAGCAGCATCTGAGCTTCACCACCGATCCGACTGCAGCACTTGACCTGACCGCTGTTGGCGGCGGCATTGAGTATGTTTCCACGATCAAAAAGGATGATTGGAACCTGCTGGCGGTGACCGCAGAGACCATATCCTGCGGCACACTGTTCTACCCTGCCGAAGGGCTTGCGGAGCTTGGCGGCGAGTTGACCCATGCCGCGCTGGAGCGCGCAGGTAAGGCGGCCGCCGATATTGTAGCCTCCACTTGGCTGACAAACACAGGCGAGGCACTTTCCTTTGGCGCAACGCTTACGGGTATTCCTGTATATCACCGCACGATAGCATACGCCGCCGCGGGATATATTAAGATCACCTATAGTGACGGCTCTGCTATCTACATTTATGCCAATCGCGATGCCGAGCAGCCCGCAGCACACTCGATCCTCTCGCTTGTCAACGCCGCGCAAAACGATCTTTCCGAGGTGGAGACAGACACTTATAGATATGCCGTGGGCGATCTTTTCTCGCCGTATACCGATGCCGAGCGCGCGGCGCTGACGGAGCTTTCGGTGCCGACCGTTTCAGTGCTTGTAAACCAAAGCAGCACCCCCGGTAAATATATATTGGATCCCGTGCACCTCGCCGCCTTCTCTTCCCGCTTGGTGAGAGATAATGATGCAAGCTGTGCGGAGGAGTGGGAGAGGCTCTATCAAGTGCTCGGTGACATCGACTATGACGACGGCGGCGCATTGGTGATCACCGCAAATGACGGCACGGCACTTTCAAGTGATAATATTTTCAAGGTTACAATGAGCAACGGCAAGATCAAGATAGATTGGACAAAATACACCTTTTATAACGGTGCCCTGATCGTGCCCTACTCGGTATACACCGGCAATTATTGATTTTAAAAAACGCAGACAATGCTTTGTCTGCGTTTTTTGCACTGTACACCCTTTTTTGTCACATCATGAACAAAATCCCTTGACTTGCACCGCAAAAAGCGTTACAATAGACAAGCATCATACTATAGAAAGGCGTTATCATGACGACTCGAAAAACATGGTTTGCGCGCGGCGTGCGTGACGGCATGCCGATCGCCATCGGCTATTTCGCCGTAGCGTTTGCGCTTGGCATCAAGGCAACGGCGGCAGGTCTTACCCCGTGGCAATCCGCGCTCCTCTCATTTTTAAACGTTACCTCGGCGGGCGAGGCGGCAGGCATTGCCCTGCTTGGAGTTGGCACTACATATGTAGAGCTTGCCTTTACCCAGCTGGTGATCAATATCCGCTATCTTTTAATGTCCTGCTCTCTTTCACAAAAGCTCTCTCCCGAAACGGGATTTTTACACCGTTTACTGGTCGGCTACGGTGTGACCGATGAGATCTTCGGTATTTCCTCCGCGGTAGACGGCAACCTATCTCCCTATTACAGCTACGGCGCGATTGCTGTAGCCGTGCCCGGTTGGACGCTTGGCACCCTGCTTGGTGCCGTAATGGGTAATATTTTGCCTGCGCGCGCCGTGGGCGCACTTGGGGTGGCGCTTTACGCCATGTTCCTTGCCATTATCCTGCCGCCCGCCAGAAAAAGCCGCATCATTGCCGGGCTGGTGGCGATCTCGATGGCGGCAAGCGCGCTGCTTACCTTCCTTTGCGACAAGCTTTCTCTCACATGGTTTACCGAGGGCTTTCGCATCATTGCCTTAACGGTGGTGATCTCTGCCGCCGCAGCGATCCTTTTCCCCGTAAAGGAAGAGGGCGACGCAAGGAGCGCGGAAACGGAGGTGGCAAGATATGGTGAATAATGTTGTGCTTGCTATTCTTTTAATGGCAGGCGTTACCTATCTCATTCGCGTTTTGCCGCTGGTGCTCATTCGCCGCGAGATCAAAAACCGCACCGTGCGCTCCTTTCTTTATTATGTACCCTATGTCACCCTCTCGGTGATGACCTTCCCAGCCATTCTTTCGGCAACCAACATTCTTTGGTCGGCGCTTGCCGCACTTGCCGTTGCCGTGGTGCTCTCTCTTAGAGGCTGCAAGCTGCCCGTGGTTGCAGCTGCCGCGTGCGTTACCGTCTTCCTCGTTGAGTTGATACCGTTTTAAGCAAAAAACACAACACCCCCATCCTACCAAAACTTTTGGTGTGATGGGGGTGAATTTTTTACCCAAAGGGCAAAAAGAGGGGAAAGAGAGACAAAAGTCTCTCTTTCCCCTCCCTCTCGCGCTTCAACTCACTCAAGTTCAAATGCGCCGGTGTAGAGCTGATAATATACGCCCTTATCGGCGATCAGCTTATCGTGATTGCCGCGCTCGATGATACGACCGTGGTCAAGCACCATAATGACA
>CAZOWH010000105.1:0-7090 GCA_964583425.1 uncultured Lachnospiraceae bacterium | reverse complement strand
CGGCACATGGAAGCTTCACACCTTTAACCGCACGCCCGCGCTTCCCGAATGATAAAAACAGGCTGCTGCAGGGTTGCAACAGCCTGTTTTGTTGAATTGTTAAATGTTGTTAAATGTTAAATGTTAAAACGTTGGCATGAACAGCGGATACATCAGTACGGCGGAAAGAAGCGAAGAGATGGCGCCGAGCAGATATTCGCGTACCGTATGACGCTTTAGGTAGACCGAGGACCAAAAGGAAAGTGCGATTACCACAACGCCCGGCAAAATTGCCCACCAGCCAAAAAAGCAGGCAAGCAGTGCGATAGGACCCACGATGCTGCATGCATGCCCGCTGGCATGCCAAGGGGTGATCACATTAATGAGTGTAAGCACCGCAACAGAGCAAAGATATACGGCATCGATATAAGCAAGATTGGGAATGGCACCGCGAATGAGACTGACGACAACCGCCGCAATGTATCCCATAATGGAGAGAATAAACGCGAGTTTTCGCTTCATTTTCTGCCCACCGGGGCGGAAGGCGGGAACAATTGCCTGCAGAGGGTAAGCAAGCACGGGCACCACTGCCAAAAAGAAGAGCGAAAAACCGAGATCAAGCGGGTTTGTAACCACATCATCACGCAAAAAATAAAGCAGTAAAAATAAAACCGTAACAATGGCAGGCGGCACGGTAACGCCCCTGATTATTTTTGCAAACGTTTTCATTTTGGCAAAACCTCCACATTTCGAGTTTGTTATAAATACGTCATGCGGTTTTCGAAACTACATTTCGTGACAAGGGAAATAATAGCACGATATTTTATACATTTTGTGAACAAGTTATTAATAAACTGTAACATGTGAGTCAAAATTTAACTACATTTGGAAGCATAGCCCAAAAACGCAGATCTATGCAAAAAAGCCTGCTTCTCTACCCGCGGCTTGGCGGATCGGAAAAACAGGCTTTTAATTTTTATATAATTTACTTAAATTCTAAAATATTTTTACAGAGGTCTGCCATTGTTCTTGACATCTTTGTTTTTTGGTATTAAAATATTGGTAGCGTGCAAATTGTAGCTGCCGAGGATATATGCAAATCCGCAAACCACGATGGCGGGCACGGTAATGGCAAAATACACCCACGCATATTGGTTAAGCGCAATGCCACCCAAGGGCAGAGACAGGATGCCGATATACATACCCTCCAGCAACAGCGCAATCACCGAGAATACAGCGCTCATACCATCGATCGCGCTGCCGATCGGTGCAAACGCACCGGGGAGAATAAGAAGCGCCAGCAGCAAATTGATGCTGTTTGCCCCAATGCCGATCACAAAGCCGCGCCAGAGCCCGCGCGAGGTTTTACGTGCCTCGGCAGAAATGCCGTCCTTGGCACCGACCTCCCACATGTGGGCATACAGCAAAAAAAGATAAAACACAATAGAGCCAATGCCTGTGACGATCTTCATGGTATTGCTTTCGCTATACCCGCTGACAAAAGCAAGCCCCACGCCAAACAGTGCAATGGCAAACTGGTTGACAAACAGCTTAACCATAGTATAGGAATATTTTTTCAAAAATTCTTTCACTTGAACGTTTCCCTTCTGTATTGCATAAGCAAGATAATATGTTCATTATACCGAAAAGCTGCGCGTTTTTCAATATAAAAGTTGAAGATTTTACATTTTTTTCTGAAAAGTCATAGAACCGTCACAAAGAAAGGAGCAGTTATGAAAAACCAATACGCAGTACCCTTGCGCGAGCTACCCGAGGCTGTACGGGAATTTGCGGCATATAAATCGGGCATACAGAACTGCTCACAGAAAACCGTTTCGGAATACCTGCTTGACCTGCGTACCTTCCTTCGATACGTGGTGGCAAGCCGCGAGGGCATTGATTTTGACAGTGAGGAGTTCCTTACCATTGACATCAGCGGGCTTGACCTCAAATTCATTGGCTCGATTCGCACCACCGAGATCTATGCCTTTTTGCAGTACACGGGCGCGGTACGCAAAAATTTATGGGCAGCAAAAGCCCGCAAGCTGGTTTCCATCCGCATGTTTTATCGCTATCTTGTCACCAAAACAAAGCAGCTGGAGGTAAATCCTGCCGCCGATATCGAATCCCCCAAGCGCAAGCAGACCCTGCCAAAATTCCTTTCTCTTGACGAATCACTCCTGCTGCTTGAAACCATCAAAAATGACAAAAATTCTCGCACCGTTGTGCGGGATTACGCCATTGTGACCCTGTTTTTAAACTGCGGCATGCGTGTATCCGAGCTCTGCGGCATCGACCTCACGGACATCAACCGCGAGATGCAATCACTGCGCGTAACGGGCAAGGGCGCCAAGGAGCGCATCATCTATCTGAACGAGGCGTGCAAAACGGCACTTGCCGAATATATGCCGATCCGCCTTGCCGAAAAAAACGGCAGATCGGACAAGGAAAAGGCGCTGTTTTTGAGCGGACAAAATAACCGCATCAGCGTCAAGACCGTGCAATGGATGGTCTACAAATACCTTGATCTTGCAGGTCTTGGTGACCGCCATTTATCGGTGCACAAGCTGCGCCATACCGCTGCTACTCTGATGTATCAATCGGGCGCGGTTGATGTGCGCGTGCTAAAGGACATTCTCGGGCATGAGCAACTGAATACCACACAGATCTATACGCACGTGAGTAGTGTCAGCATGCAGGAGGCAATGTCTCACAATCCCCTGTCACAAATTAAAAGAAAAAATAAAACCGCCAAGGAGACCGAAACCGATGATTAAAGCCGTTATTTTTGACTTTGACCACACCCTTTACGACAGAGATGCCAGCTACGCCAAAATGTTTGCGCCCTTCAAGGCGGACATGGCTGAATTTATCAACCATGACCTCTCGGATGAGGAACTGCTCCGCCGCATGAAGCAAGCGGACAAGGACGGCGCATATCCTGTTGGCTGGCCTGATGTATACAAAGAAAAGGTGGCACACGATGTCTTTAAGAAAATACCTACATATGAGGAATATATGAAGGTGATCAGAACCCACCAGCCGCGTACTATTACCCTTTGGAACGATACGCTTTCAACCCTGACCACGCTGCGCGAGCGGGGCTACAAGATCGGCATGCTGACAAACGGCGGTGTAAACAGCCAAATGGATAAGCTGAACAACACCCCCCTTGCCCCCTATTTTGACACCATTATCATCAGCGGCAGTCTGCCCGAGGGTAAGCCGCACGCCTCCGCTTATCACACCATTTGTCGCGAAATGGGTGTTGCACCCGAGGAGGCTGTGTATGTAGGCGACCATCCCATCAACGATGTGGAGGGCTCGAAGAAGGCGGGACTGACCGCCATTTGGATCCCGTACGTAAGACCCTTCCCTGCAGACCGTCTGCAGCCCGACCACACGATCGAGGCACTGGGCGAGCTCCCTGCACTGCTCGCCGAGATCAACGGAAAGGCACAGGCATGAGTAAGTATTTTTTAGGCATAGACCAAGGAACCACAGGCGTTGCGGCGCTTTTGTTTGATCGCGAGTTTATGCCCGTGGCGCGTGGCTACCGCGAAATTGCGCAATACTACCCTGCCGCCGGCTGGGTGGAGCACGACCCCGATAACATTTACATGATGATGTGCGAGGCTGTGGGTGAAGCAATGACCGCCGCAGGTGCTGCGCCCGACGATATTCTTGCCATCGGTATTGACCACGAGGGCGAGAGCGTAGCACTGTGGGACAGCGAAACCGGCAAGCCCGTTTACCCCGCCATTGTGTGGCAGGACAGGCGAACCGCTGCGCGCGCCAAGGAGCTGGAGCTGTGCTACGGTGCACTTTTCCGCGACAAGACAGCACTCACACCCGACAGCTATTTTACCGCCACCAAAATTGAATGGATCCTCAAAAATGTGCCCCTATGTGGTGAATTATACGCAAAAAATCGCTTGATGGCGGGCAATATGGATGCCTGGATGCTCTACCGCATGACGGGCGGCAAGGCGCACAAGACCGATGCCTCCACCGCCTCGCGCACAATGCTCTATAACATTCACACCGGCGCGTGGGACGGCGAGCTTTGTCGCATGCTCGGCATTGACCCGGCGATCCTCCCCGAGGTGGGTGACAGCGCACGCCACTTCGGCGTATCCGATTCCGCAGTATTTCTTGGCATTAAGGCGCCCATTACGGCGCTTTTAAACGACCAACAGGCAGCGCTCCTCGGACAAGGATGCATCAAGAAGGGATCACTGAAAACCACCTATGGTACGGGCTGCTTTATGCTGATGAACACGGGTGACACACCCGTCCATTCGGAAAACGGTCTGCTTACCACCGTGGCATGGCAAATTGACGGCAAGCGCACCTACGCCCTTGATGGCGGCATTTACATTGCCGGTGCGGCAACGCAGTGGTTGCGCGACGGGCTTGGAATCATAAACTCCGCCAAGGAAAGCGCACCGTTGGCGCTCTCGATCCCTGACAACGGCGGCGTATACTTTGTGCCCGCCTTCAGCGGTCTTGCTGCGCCCCATTGGGACCCTTACGCCGCAGGCATGATGATTGGCATTACGGGTGGCACCACCCGCGCACATATCGTGCGTGCGACAGAGGAATCGATTGCTTATCAGGTTACCGATCTTGCCACCGCCATGGAAAAGGACGCGGGGCTACCCATTACGCTGATGCGCTGTGACGGCGGCGCCGTACACGACAAATTTTTGATGCAGTTCCAAGCAGATATGCTGAACCTTCCGCTTGAAATCCCCTCCTGCGCCGAAGCAACGGCACAAGGCGCGGCATTTGCCGCGGCAGTGGGTGCCGGCTTGGCGAGATTTAAGGATGCGGAAAAGCTGTTCTCAGTAAAAACACGCTACACACCCGATATGATCGATGAAACGCGCCAAGAGCTCCTTCACCAATGGCACCGCGCAATTGAACGTGCCAAGGGCTGGCGTGAGCAGGCATAAGCCCCTGCCCAAATTTATGAAGTAAAATCATATAAAAAAAGAGCAAGTACATACAAAATCTGTATTTGCTCTTTTTCTGCTTGTAACGTTTTTGCTACATATCACAGCAATTTTAAAACCACGACCTCGGCAAATTGATAGTGCTCGATATCCTTAAAAGCACCGCGAATTTTTGAAGCGTAAAGGGTGCCCAAGCCGCAAGGAGCGCAAGGCTCACCCAGATAAAGCGGAGCGCCTGCACCGCAATGCTGACGAGCAGCATGCATATAAGCATAATACCTGCCACCACGGACAGTATCGCGATCTGCCCCTATAATATTGCATATCCGCCGATTCCCTCAGTAGCTCCTTTGTACTCATATCTGTCTCCTTTTATGCTTGATGCAAAGCCTATCCCACGGTATACGTCACTCCATAGGCGCAAAAGCTTGTGATTTCAAAGGGGTATGTAAAATAGCTGTACTGCAGGAGCGAAAGTGTTTCCTCTTTGATCTTGATTTCGTCAAACAGGTATATCCTAACGCCCTGATCGAGGCTTGCGATCTTGAAAGAAATAAAAAAGTAATAATATACGCTCTTACCGGGGAAAGCATACAAATAGCCGATCCCCTCGCCGTTTTCCGCGTATACGGTCCTTCGAAAGGCTTCCGTATCGATCTTTTTGTAGCCGATCAGCTGATTTTCCACTACGCACAACCGTTCGATTGACTGCACGGTGCCGCCATCACCCGTTTCCGCACTATATTTGATCAGTATCCCATCGTAATAAAAATCATATTCCGAGGTATGAATACACGCATTGTCCTGCCATGCTTTCCCCGCCGCAGCAGCAGAGGTAAATCCAAAGCCATCGGCAACGGCGGCGATCAAAAAAAGCGGAAAAATCAGCGAGACGACCAACAGCAGTGCCGCAACGCACCAAGACAGCTTGCGTATTGTTTTATTTTTGCTGACCGTAGCAGCTTCACGCACCGCATACAGCGGAAATTCCTCATTTGTCACACCGAAGTATGCGAGTAATGCCCGATAGGAGCTCTCACTCGGTAAGCCGAGCCCGTTTTCCCATTTGGCAACCGCGCTGCGGCTGACAAATATCGCATTCGCCAGTTCCTGCTGAGATACACCATTTTTTTCCCGCAGCTCCTTTAGCCTTGCGGAAAACTCCATCAATATCACCTCATTTCACTGTTATCATATCATATTCCGCGTAAAAAATCCAGTGTTCCTGCTGTTACTGTTACATGTTACGCCGTTACTTTTGTCAAATGAAGCCTCATTCCTCTGTTATTGACATTTCCAAGAAAACAATATATAATAATACTATATAAATACCCGATGGGGAGAGAAAAATGAAGCACATATTTGAGGAAATACAGAAAAAGGTGAATTTGAAAGCCGCGGAGCAAGCCTATCAACGAGATGAAGAGGGACGTGTGATCATCAATATGTCCGTAAAGGATGACAGCGACTTTCTCTCCACTTATTCCGAAGGAGATGCACCGATCATAAACAGTGAGGTTTCCGACTTTATTGAGCACTGCACCGATGCGGTGCGCCCAAACGAGCGGCTGACCCTGCGCATACGAAGCAACTGCATTGATGAAAACGAGCAGGTGCTCTACCGCCAAGCCATTGGAGAATACTACTTGCAAAAATACATCGCCAATGAACGTGAGTACAAAAGAAACAAGATTCTTGTCGCTCTTTTAATGCTTTTCGGTGTGCTGGTTCTGGGGTTTCAGGTGTTTTTTGACTATACGGTCGGCAGCTCGATCTGGTCTGAGGTCATTGATATTTTCGCATGGGTGCTTGTATGGGAAGCCGTAGATATCGGCGTATTCGAAAGCAGATCATTGAAGCTGAAAAAGCTGCGATATCTTTCTTACATGGATATGAAAATTCTGTATACCAGCAAGGAAGATGAAAAATCGGCACAAAAAGAGGCGGTATAGCGTAGTGTCCGTAAAGGCACTACGCAACTATGGTCGCCTACGGCGAGTTTAAAGTTATGATTGGCTACGCCAAGTTATGATGTGCCTTCGGCACAGTTTGAAATAACAAGGCGATCGTATCATAACGTTTGCGAAGCAAACTCATAACGGTGCGCGTAAGCGAGCCTTATAGCTCATAACTAAAAATAGCTTCTGTGAACA
>CAZOWH010000104.1:0-7100 GCA_964583425.1 uncultured Lachnospiraceae bacterium | reverse complement strand
TCAACAACGCCAGCGCTCCCACCGAGATCTTGAAGGACGAGAAATAATGAAAAAGAGCAGCCGCACGGCTGCTCTTTTTCTGTCAAATCACAAGCTATCCACCGCCGCGCGGTATTCCTCGGGGGTGGTGATCACGCGCAGGGCGGCAAGCAGGGCATTGGGGGTCATGTCGGTGGGGAGGCCAAAGTGGGCGGCAAGCGCGGCGCGTTTTGCCGCGGCATTTTCACAGCCCGTGAGCCCGTCCTCGAAAAGATCCACCTTTGAGAGCGGATTTTCCGCGCGTGGCGGCGCGCCGTCGGCAAGGGGGGAAAGAAGCTCGTAAAGGAGTGCGGCATCCTGCCCCTCCACGCCGAGATACCCCTCCTTTGAGGGGGCTGCCTTGCGCTTTTCCACACCCGTCTTTTGCGGTACGTATAGTGGGATAATGCGTTCCTTTGGCACAGCAGAGCCAATGTGCGCGCGGATCAGCTTACCCGCGCCGTCGGGGTCGGTCAGCACCACAAGGGGTGTTTTTTCGGCAAGCGCGCGAAAAAGCGCCAGCTTTTCCGACCTTTTGAATATGGCAAAGCCCTCGGTGGTGAGGATTTGCCCCTCCATTACGGTAAGCAAGCGCAAACGGTCATATTTCCCCTCCACGATCACGGGGTAGGGAATTTTCAGCTTTTCCATTGCCATCACACCCTTTTTAAAAAATCAAAGTGAGTAGCACCGCCGCGCCAAGCAGCACGCGGTAGATGCCAAATGCCGAAAACGTGTGTCGGCGCACAAAATCCATCAAAAATCGCAGCGTTGCAAGGGATATGAGAAACGCCGCAAGCGTGCCGATGCCAAGCGTGTACCACTCGGCAGCGGTGAGGGCGTTGCCCGCGAGAAAAAATTTTGCTGCCTTCAGCAGTCCCGCGCCCGCCATGGTGGGTACGCCGAGAAAAAAGGAAAAAAGAGCCGAAACCGGGCGGGAAATGCCAAGCAGCAGCCCGCCAAGGATGGTAGCGCCCGAGCGCGATGTGCCGGGAATCAGGGCAAGCACCTGAAAGCAGCCGATCCGCAGCGCGTCGCGCACGGTGAGATCGTCCACAGAGGTCAGGCGGGGAAGTGCGCGGCGGCGCTCGATCAGGCAAAAAAGTATGCCGTATACAATGAGTGAAATTGCCACCGTCAGCGGGTTAAAGAGGTATTTGTCGATCAGATCATCCAAAAGCAGCCCCACAATGGCGGCGGGCAGGGAGGCAACAAGAATTTTTCCCCAAAGCGCCCACGTGCCCTTGCGTGCGGCGGCGCTTTTCTTTCTCCCAAAGGGGCATAATGTGTTCCAAAACAGCACCACGACCGCAAGGATGGCGCCCAGCTGGATCACCACCTCAAAGAGCTCGAAAAACGCATCACTGTAGGTAACGGGCAAAAAGTGGCGCAGTAAAATGATGTGGCCCGTGGAGGAGATGGGCAGCCATTCGGTAATGCCCTCCAGCACTCCGAAAAGCAGGGCGAGTAAAATAACGTAATACACAGATATTGGCTCCTTTCGTGTTTGTTATAAGGTTTCAACATCTGTGTTTTATTTTATTCCTTCTTTTTTCCGCCCTCGCGGCGGATGGTGGCGGCGTATGCCGCGGCGGCTTGCTCTGTCTTGTTATCCCCGTAGGTATAGTATTTTTTGCCGCGCAGGTCGTCGGGCAGGTACTGCTGCTTCACGTAATGGTAGGTATAGTCGTGCGGATAGCGATAGCCCTTAAAGAGTGGCGATTGGAGGTGCAGCGGTACGGTGGTGCCAAGCCCCTTTTCCACATCCTCGCGTGCAGCGGCAACTGCCATATATGCCGAATTTGATTTTGGCGCGGTGGCAAGCAGAAGGGCGGCGTTCGCCAGCGGGATCTGCGCCTCGGGCAGCCCCAGCTCCTTTGCGCTTTCGCAGCAGGCGCGCACGATCGCGGCTGCCTGCGGGTAGGCAAGCCCCACATCCTCCGAGGCGATCACCTGCAGGCGGCGGCAAAGCGAAATGATGTCCCCCGCCGCCACCAGCTTTGCCACATAAAACGCAGTGGCATCGGGGTCTGAGCCGCGGATCGACTTTTGCAGGCAGGATAAAAGATCATAATGCGCATCGTCGTTAAAGTTGCCCATCTTTACGTGGAAATTGTCAACCTGGTCGCGGGAAATGGCACACGTATCGGTGTTTTTTTCGCCGTTTTCGGTGCTGCTTGCCGCAAAATAGGCGTTTTCCAACAGCCCGATGCCGCGCCGTACGTCACCGCGCACAGCCGAGGCAATGTAGGTGAGCGTTTCCTCGTCAGCTGTCACACTTGTTCCGTTTGCGGTGTTGAGATGTGCCAGCGCACGGGAGAGCGCGGGTACCATCTCGGTTGCCCGAACGGGCTTGAACTCAAAGAGTGAGGAGCGCGAAATGATTGCGTTGTAAATATAAAAATGCGGGTTCTCGGTGGTGGAGGCAATGAGGGTCACGCGCCCATCCTCCATGTATTCGAGCAGCGCCTGCTGCTGCTTGCGGTTGAAATACTGGATCTCGTCAAGATACAGGAGCACGCCCCCCGCGCCAAAGACATTGTTTGTCTCGTTTAAAACCTCCTTGACCTCGGCAAGCGTGGCGGAGGTGCAGTTAAAGCGGCGAAACAGCATACCCGAGCTTGCCGCAATAATAGCGGCAGCCGTGGTCTTGCCCGTACCGGGAGGGCCGAAAAAGATCATGTTGGTCACGCGCCCGCTTTCCACCATGCGGCGCACCACGCCGCGCGGACCGAAGAGGTGCGATTGCCCCACAATGGTATCAAAGCTGTCGGGGCGGAGGATATCTGCCAATTGCTCGTTTCTCATACCGTCTCCTCCGTGATATCATCGCCTGCGCGTAAAATATCACCCTCGGCAGCGGCGTGTGGTAGGCGAGTGTAAAAGATCATCAAGGGGTGCGGTGCGCTTTCAATAGGCGCGCCCGCCTCATCATAAAGCTCGGTGATGCGGGAGGGAATGCCCACCTTGCCGGGGGTCAGGAGCTCGGCGCTGTCGCCAATCGATACCTTGTTGCGCTGACGGAAACGGCAGAGCACGCCCGCATCGGTGATCCTTTGCAGCCCGTCGGGCGGGATATCCTGCTCGGTGGCGGCGGCGAAATATGCCTTTTCGCGAATGTAGCCGGGGTCGCGGCAGAGCTGGGGCGCGGATCTTACATCGTCAAACCAGTAGCCCGTGCAGTATTCGCGGTGCGAAACGCTTTCCACCTCACGGTAAAGCGCCTCATTGAAGGTGTAGCCCGCAGGGTCACGCAGGTAGGCATCGATCGCCATGCGGTAGGCGTTGGTAATCACGGCGGTGTAGTAGGCGCTTTTCATGCGTCCCTCAATTTTAAAGGAGGTAACACCCGCATCAATGAGTGTGGGGATGTGGCGGAGCATGCACATATCCTTGGAGGACATCACAAAGGTGCCGTTTTCGTTTTCGATCACGGGCAGTCGCTCGTCGGGGCGCTTTTCCTCCACAATGGTATAATTCCAGCGGCAGGGCTGCGTGCAGGCGCCGCGGTTGGCATCGCGCCCCGTAAAGTGATTGGAGAGCATGCAGCGGCCGCTGTAGGAAACGCACATAGAGCCGTGCACAAACGCCTCCAGCTCTACCGCGGGATCAAGCGCCTCTCTTATGGCGCGCACCTCATCGATATGCAGCTCTCTTGCCAATACCAAGCGCTTGGCGCCCAGCGCCGCCCATGCCTTTGCCGCCGCAGGGCTGACGATGCTGGATTGTGTGGAAATGTGAATTTCCATCTCGGGCAGCAGTTCGCGTACGGTGGCAAGCACACCGAGATCGGTCACGATCATGGCGTCTACCCCCACGCCCTTGAGGGTGGCGAGATATTCGCGCAAGCGCGGATATTCACCCCCGTGCGGCATGGTGTTGACGGTGAGATATATTTTTTTGCCGCGCGCGTGCACGTATTCTCCTGCCTCGGCAAGCTCCTCGTCGGTAAAGTTATCGGCGGCGGAGCGCATGCCAAAGCCCTTGCCGGCAAGATATACGGCATCCGCACCAAAGCGCAGTGCCGCGCGCATTTTTTCCATATTCCCCGCAGGGGAGAGCAGTTCCGTCATGGCGTTCCTCTCTTAAATTTTTTAATACTTCTGTTATTATAAAATATTTTTATCGACATGTCAAGAATAAAGCTATTCTGCAAAAATAGGAAAATTCGTTGATAACTTGACTTTATACATTGCTTTGTGGTATAATCTATAATAACATATTTGCGCTCTGTGGCGTGCGGAGGGAGAACGGCTATGCAATTTGGGCAGGCGTTTAAAAATTTTATATTGCGCACAAGAGCTGCTCTGGTGCGCTTTTGGGCGCGCCGCGATCCCGCTGCGTATTTTATCGTGCTGGTGTTTTTGGGTGCTGCGGTGTTCGGCGTGCGCTGTCTTATTGGCGGCAGTGAGCGCTTTACCGAGATCTTTCACCTCGGCACGGCAGATCTTTTTATGGATTTCTTCAATTCCCTCCGCGATGCGGCGCAGGGTGCAGCCTCCTATACCGAGCGCCATGTGATCTACCCGCCCCTTGCCAATCTGCTGTGTCTTTTACTGTCTCGCATCGTACCCGCCGCGTATCTCAATACTCCCGCGGGTGAGGCGGCATACACCTGGCGCGCCTACAACGGTGCTATCCTTTCCTTTGTGCTTTTCACCGCCATTTCGTTTGGCTTGCTGGCGCTTGCGCTGCAAAGGGAAAAATACAAGCCGCTCAAAAAATGTCTCCTTACCGCTTCTGTGCTCATCTCCTTTCCTGTGATCTTTATGGTGGAGCGCGGCAATATCGTGGTGCTGGCGTTGGTGGCGCTTATCATCTTTGTGCAGGGCTATAATAGTGAAAGCCCCGTTACAAGAGAGGTGGCGCTGGTGGCGCTTGCCGTTGCCGCCGCGCTGAAGCTCTATCCTGCGCTCTTCGGTCTTGTGCTGCTTGCCGATAAGCGCTACCGCGATGCGGTACGCTCGGCGCTGTATACGATCGTGCTCTTGATCCTGCCCTCCTTTTGCTTCGGCGGACCCGTGGCGCTTTGGCATGTGCTCAAAAACACCTTCTCCTTTTCTGCCTCGGGGCAGAACGCCGCCAGCTTTATGTCGTACTTCCACCTCTCATCGGAGATGGGTACCGCAATTCTTTGCGGGCTTTACCTGTTTGCGGTCACGTTTTTGATCCTTTCCTCACTGGTGCAGAAAAAGGCATGGAAGACCTGGATGTTTACGGGCGCCGTTTTACTGACCTTTTCCTCTATCTTCTCGGCATATAACTGGCTTTTGCTGCTGCCTGCCCTCCTCACCTTCCTGCGCACCGAGCGCCTCTATGGCATCAACTGGGTATACTTTTTCCTGATGAGCCTGCCGTTTTATGTTTATATCCCCAAGCCCTTGCAGGATAACGGTCTCATTGTGCTGATCGCCCTGATGATCGCGCTTTCGGTGATCGAATCGATCGGGCTGTTTGTGGCGTTTTTGAGAAAAAGGCGCAGTGCCGAGGCTTAATAGATGATCATATCGCACCGCCCCGCTGCTTGCGGGGCGGTCGGTATTTTATTTTACGGCTTTGCCGCAGGCTTTATGAAGGAGTGTTTATGGCATATCAGATGAAGCACCGAAAATGGTATCAAAAAAACGTCGCCACGCTGCAGGGCAGGGTGGCAGTGATAACGGGCGGCAACAGCGGCATCGGCTTTTTTTCGGCGCGAGGATTTTTGTTTCTCGGTGCCACAGTGGTGCTTGCCTGCCGCAATGCGGCGCGTGCCGCCGCCGCGCGCGAAAGGCTTCTTGCGGAGTTTCCGAGCGGCAGGGTGGAGGTTATGCTGCTTGACCTTGCCGATTTTTCTTCGATCGATGCGTTTGCTGCGGAAATCGGCAAACGGTATGCAAAAATCGATATTTTTTTGCACTGTGCGGGCGTGTATTATCCAAGAGAAAGTAAGACCGTTGACGGCTATCCGATGACCGAAGGCGTCAATTTTATCGGCACGGCAAGGATTGCCGAGGCGGTGCTCCCCTTGATGGATGGCAGCGGTCGTATGCTCTTTACTACCAGCCTCACCGACCGCTTTGGTAAGGACGTGATAGACGAAAACGCGGGTGAGGGCTATGCCGCCTATGCGCGCAGTAAATATCTGCTTTCTGCCTATGTGCTGCAAAAGGCATGGGAACGGGGTGAGAATGAGCCGCTTTTTGCTGCTGTGCATCCCGGCATTACCGCAACCGAGCTGCTTTCCCCCGCCAAAACCACACATAAGCCCCTTTTTTCCCGCCTCGGGCACGCTTTTCTTTATTTGTTTACGCACTCGCCCGAAAAGGCAGCGCTGACCGCGATCCTTGCGGCGGCGGGACAGGCAGAAAACGGCGATTGCATCGGTCCTCGCGGTCCTTTTGGCATCAGCGGCTATCCGCACAAAACAAAATTCTGCCGCCGCGTGCGCCGTCGCGCCGCCGGTGTGCTTGCTCCTGTCCTGTCGAAAAATGAGGGGAAAAATTAAAAAAGCACTTGTACCGTTGCCCTGAATGTGTTATACTAATACAAGTGTTTATAGCAATTTGAAATCATAGATTTGGATCAAGGATCTGGGATCGAGGAGGATATCCATGTTTCGCATCGGCTTTGACAATGAGGAATATATTCGCCGTCAATCGGCGCACATTCGAGAGCGTATTGCACAGTTTGGCGGCAAGCTTTATCTCGAGTTTGGCGGCAAGCTTTTTGATGACCATCACGCCTCCCGCGTGCTGCCGGGCTTTGCGCCCGACAGTAAGATCCGCATGCTGGTAGAGCTGGCGGCGGAGGCGGAGATCGTGATCGTTTTGAGTGCCGCGGATATTGAGAAAAACAAGGTGCGCGGCGACCTTGGCATCACCTATGATCAGGATACCCTGCGCCTGATCGATGCATTTCGCGATTTCGGGCTTTACGTCGGCAGCGTGGTGTTGACGCGCTACACGGGGCAATCTGCCGCCGCGGCGTTCAGCCAGCGCCTTGAAAAGCTGGGGCTTAAGGTCTATCACCATTATTCCATCCCCGGCTACCCCTCGGATGTGGAACGGATCGTCAGTGACGAGGGCTACGGCATCAACCAG
>CAZOWH010000103.1:0-7119 GCA_964583425.1 uncultured Lachnospiraceae bacterium | reverse complement strand
GGTGATCTCCAGAGCAAGATCGACCCATATCTTCGTCCGCTCTACGATGCGCTTTACGAAATGATGGGCGCGGAAAATTACGCAAGGCTTATGGAAAAGCAGGTCATTGAGATCGCACCGCTTGCCTATATGCGCGGCAGAACACTGGATGACAGCTTTATCATTCTCGATGAGGCACAAAATTGCACACCCGAGCAGATGAAAATGTTTTTAACGCGTCTTGGCTTCAACTCCAAGGCAGTTGTTACGGGTGATCTTACGCAAACCGACCTGCCGTCGGGTGCGAAAAGCGGACTGGCGGCAGCGGTGAAGATCCTTTCGGGCATTCCCGATATCAAGATCCACTATTTTACCGACCGCGATGTGGTGCGTCACAAGCTGGTACAAAAGATCATTCTTGCCTATGAGCACTATGAGCGCGAGCAGGCGCGCCCGAAGGAGCACCGCAGCACTGCCAAGAGCGGGGGAAGGACAAGCAGGGAAAAGCAGCAATGAAGTTAAAAATTTACTTTGAAAATACGCAAAGCACCATGCGCATCACCTATAACCTCAAAATGCTGGTGCGCCGTGCCGTGCTCGCCACGCTCCGCTTTGAGGGGATCAAGCAAAATGCCGAGGTCTCGGTGACCTTTACCGATAACACCGAGATCCGTGAGATCAACCGCGAGCACCGCGGGATCGATGCCCCCACCGATGTGCTTTCCTTTCCGCTGTTTGAGGAGAGCGGAGACGGCACGCTGATGCTGGGCGACATTGTGCTTTCGCTGGAAAAATGTGCTGCACAGGCAGAGGAATTCGGACACGGCTTCAAGCGTGAATGTGCCTTTTTAACGGTGCATTCCACCCTCCATCTGCTGGGGTACGACCACGAGAGCGGCGAGGAGGACGAGCGCGACATGCGCGAGAGACAAACAAGGATCGTTGAGGCAATGGGCCTTGGACTAAAGGAGAAGACAAAATGAAAAAATCAGGATATATTGCGATCGTAGGTCGCCCAAATGTCGGCAAATCCACGCTGATGAACGCCCTGCTTGGCGAGAAGATCGCCATTGTATCAAACAAGCCTCAAACCACACGTAACCGCATTTTAGGTATTCTTACCCGCGGTGAGGCGCAGTTTGTGTTTATCGATACCCCCGGTATCCATAAGCCGCAAAACAGTCTTGGTGACTTTATGGTGGAGACCGCCAACGCCTCCATGCGTGAGGCAGATGCCGTCGTGCTGATGGCGGATGCGGGCAGAGAGCTTACAACGGTGGAGCAAAACGTCATTCGTTACCTAAAGCAATCGGGCATTCCCGCCGTGCTGGCACTCAATAAAACCGACCTTTACGATGCCGTTACCATTGCCGAGACCATCAAGCGCTATGCGGCGGAGCATGATTTTGCCGCCGTAGTGCCGCTTTCTGCAAAGAACGGCAAGCAGGTCTTTGACGTGCTTGACGAGTGTGAAAGGCTGCTTGGCGAGAGTGAGTGGTTTTTCCCCGCGGATATGATCACAGATCAACCCGAGCGCCAGATCGCCGCCGAGATCATTCGCGAAAAGCTGCTGCGCACGCTTAATAAGGAGGTGCCGCACGGTGTTGCTGTGGTGATCGAGGAATTTAAGGACGAGGGCAATATCGTGCGCATCCGCGCCGAGATCTTCTGTGAAAAGGCGTCGCACAAGGGCATTATTGTCGGCAAAAACGGCGCAGAGCTCAAAATGGTCGGCACCTACGCCAGACAGGATCTTGAAAAGCTGCTTGGAGTGAAGGTCTATCTCAATCTTTGGGTCAAGGTAAAGGAAAACTGGCGTGACAGCCGTGCGGCGGTTGGCAACTTCGGCTATCGGGAGGAGAAATAAGCCTTGCAGAGCCTTTCTACCGATGCGCTGATCCTGCGCGTGCAGGAGCGCGGCGCAAGCGATAAATTGCTCACCCTCATTTCAAAGGAGGAGGGCAGGTTCTATGCCGTTTTAAAGGGCGGTCACTCCACCAAGGGTCGCGAGGCGGCGGCAACCGAGCCCTATACCTACAGCAACTTTGAATTTTACCAGAAAAACGGCTTTAAATGGGTCAAAAGCGCCGCGGCGATCGAGACCTTTCCGGGTGTCAGATACGATAGTGAAAAGCTGTTTTTGGCGGCATATTTTGCCGATGTTGTCTTTGAGCTTTCCGATGAAAAAACACCCGCAGGAGAGATCCTGCCCCTTTGTCTCAATGCCCTGCACATGCTTTCCGTTACCCGGGATGACGATATGCGCATCAAGGCGGCATTTGAGCTCCGTGCGGCGGCGATCTCGGGCTTTGCCCCTATGCTCGATGCCTGCGCCCATTGCGGCGGAGCACCGGGGGAGGACCCTTATCTCGATGTCATGAACGGCGCGCTGATCTGCGCGCGGTGCTTGGCGCGCGAGACCGCGCTGTTGCCTCTGCCCGAGGTGGATGACACCGGCGCGAGAAATATCCTTTCCCCCTTAACGCTCTCCGCTGTGGCGGCGCTCTCCTTTGTGGCAGGTGCTGAGCCGAAGCGCATCTTTTCCTTTCGCCTGACCGACACCCGCTCGGGGGAGCTGTTTGCCCGCGCGGCAGAGGCGTATCTCCTACATCACCTCGAGCGCGGATTTTCTACGCTTGAAAACTATAAACGCTTGGTTGCCATACGCAAGCAAATGTTAAAACCGTGAGGAACTATGCAGATATCTGAAAAAACACTACACACGCTGGAATACGATAAAATTCTTGCTATGCTCGCAGCGCTTGCCCCCACCGAAGGGGCAAAGGAGATGGCGCTCGCGCTTCTGCCCGATGACGAGCGGGTGACGGTCGAGCGCCGTCTTGTGCGCACGGGTGATGCGCTGCGCCTGCTTGACGATAAGGGCATGCCCTCGTTTGGTATGGTCACCGACGTCGGCGATCCCCTTGACCGTGCCGCCAAGGGCGCCACGCTTTCGCCGCGCGAGCTGCTGGATATCGGCAACGTGCTGCGCACTGCGCGCGGACTTCTCGATTACAGTCGCACCAACCGTCATTTTGAAACGGTGCTGGACGAGGTCTTTGAGCGCCTGCTGCCCGACCGTAAATTGGAGGATAAGATTTACCGCGCGATCGTGTCGGAGGATATGATCGCCGATGAGGCAAGTCCCGCGCTTGCCGATATCCGCCGCAAGATCCGCATTGCCAACAACCGTATCAAGGAGACCCTACAGCATTACATTACCGCAGGCTCCTACGCGCGCCATTTGCAGGAAAATATCGTCACCATGCGAAACGGCAGATACGTAATCCCCGTGCGCGTGGAAAGCAAGAACGAGATCAAGGGTCTCATACACGATACCTCTGCCTCGGGCGCAACCATCTTTGTTGAGCCCATGGCGGTGGTCGATGCCAATAACGAGCTGCGCATGCTCGAGGTCAAGGAGCAGCACGAGATCGAGCGCGTGCTCGCAGAGCTTTCCGCCGCGGCAGCGGGAATGTCGGGCGCGATCAATCTGAATTACCGCAATATTACCGAGCTTGCGTTCGTCTTTACCTGTGGCAGAATGGCAGAAAAAATGCAGGCTACCATGCCTATTTTGACCGAGGCGCGCCGCGTAAAGCTGTTGCGTGCCCGCCACCCCCTCATTGATTCCAAGGCGGTGGTGCCCGTCAGCGTGTCGCTTGGCGGGGAATGGGATACCCTCATTATCACGGGTCCCAACACGGGCGGCAAGACCGTGACCCTCAAAACACTGGGGCTCTTTGCCCTAATGGCGCAGTCGGGCTTGCATATCCCCGCCGACGAGGGCTCGGAGGTTTGTTTGTTTGATCGTATCCTCGTGGATCTCGGCGACGAGCAGAGCATTGAGCAGTCGCTCTCCACCTTTTCCTCGCACATGGTGCATATCGTATCGATCGTCAAGAGCGTGACCCCCAATTCCTTGGTGCTCTTTGACGAGCTTGGTGCGGGAACCGACCCCGTTGAGGGTGCGGCGCTGGCGGTCGCCATCATTTCGAATGTGCGCCGCGGCGGCGCACTGACGGTTGCCACCACGCACTATGCCGAGCTGAAGGCATTCGCCATTGATACCGCGGGCGTGCAAAATGCCTCCTGTGAGTTTGATGTGGCAACGTTGCGCCCCACCTACCGCCTTATTATCGGTGCACCCGGTAAATCCAATGCCTTTGCCATTTCCGAAAAGCTGGGGCTTCCCGCCGAGGTGGTGGCAGATGCCAAGGCGCGCATCAGTGAGGAGAGCAGACAGTTTGAGCGCGTGATCGAGGAGCTGGAGCGTGCCCGCCTTGCCGCCGACCGAGACAGGGAGGAGGCGGCGCGCCTGCGCGCCGAATACGAGGCGAAGAGCGCCGCCGCCAAGGCGGAGGCGGAGACCCTCAAAAGGCGTGCCGCCGCCGAGCTCGATGCCGCACAGGCAAAGGCAGCAGGGCTGGTGGAAAGTGCCCGTGCCTCAAGCGAATATATTTTTGCACAGCTGGAGGAGGTGCGCCGTCAGCGCGAGAGCGAGCACCTCGGTGAGCATCTTGAAAAAACGCGCCGCGCCGTGCGCGCGCACCTGCGTGAGAATGAGGATCGCTTTAACCCTGTTGAGGAGCGCACGAATGAGGCGTATAAGCTGCCCCGCCCCCTCAAAAAGGGTGACGAGGTCTACCTTGTGGATATTGATAAAAAGGGAGTGCTGCTGTCCGACCCCGATAAAAGCGGCAACGTGCAGGTGCAGGCGGGCATTATCCGCACGCGCTCCAAGATAGAGAATTTGCGCTTGCTCGAAAACGAGCCGACCGTGGGCAGCGGCAAGGATAAGACCGCCGCACGCGATTGGAAGATAAGCGTTTCACGCGATTTTCGCGACGAGATCGATCTGCGCGGTCACACGGGCGATGAGGCGTGGTTTATGGTGGATAAGTATTTTGACACTGCCATCATTGCGGGCTTCAAGAACCTGCGTCTTGTGCACGGAAAGGGTACAGGGGCGCTTCGTGCGGCACTTTGGAATTATCTCAAAAGGGATCGCCGCGTAAAATCCTTCCGCATCGGCAGATACGGTGAAGGGGACGGGGGCGTTACGGTGGTTGAGCTGAAATAAGCTTTTTTGTGGAAAATGCGAATTTTTGATGGCTGCAAATGTGTCAAAATGACAAAATCCGCCGAAAACCGTTTTTTCTTAAAAAAAGCCTTTTCAAAAGGTGAAACTTATGTTATAATATTGTTATATTAGGCAAACTTTTACTTACAATTTCATTTTTTCGTGCGGAGGTTACAATGAAGGAAGCAATATACGGAGATTTGAGTATCATTGGAATGCGCGGCTGTGAGCCGTTTATCGCTCAGGTGGATAACTACCTCAAAGAATGGAGACGGCATGGTGGCGACGAATCCTTCCTTGTGAATGTGGAATGCCCCCGCTTTGGTACAGGTGAGGGCAAGGCGCTTTTGCACGATTCCTTGCGCGGTCACGATGTGTATATCGTCAGTGACCCCTTTAACTATGGTGTAACCTACAAAATGTACGGTCGCGAGGTTCCCATGAGCCCCGACGATCACTTTGCCGATATCAAGCGCGTGATCGCCGCAATTGCAGGCAAGGCACGCCGCGTATCGGTCATTATGCCCATGCTTTATGAGGGCAGACAGCACAAGCGCTCGGCACGCGAGTCTCTTGACTGCGCACTGATGCTGCAGGAGCTGGTCGGCATGGGTGTCAAAAACATCATCACCTTTGATGCACATGACCCCCGCGTGCAAAACGCCATTCCCTTAAGCGGCTTTGACGATGTGCGTCCTACTTATCAGATGATCAAGGCGCTGGTTCGCCAGTATCCCGATATTTCCCTTGACAAAGAGGACCTTATGATCATTTCTCCCGATGAGGGCGCAATGGGTCGTTGCATGTATTTTTCCTCGGTGCTGGGTCTTGATATCGGTATGTTCTACAAGCGCCGCGATTATTCCCGCATCGTAAACGGCAGAAACCCCATCGAGGCACACGAGTACCTCGGTAAGGATGTTGCCGGCAAGGATGTGATCATCGTTGACGACATGATCTCCTCCGGCGAGTCCCTTTTGGATGTCGCAAAGCAGCTCAAGGAAAAGGGCGCAAAGCGCATCTTCAACTTTGCTACCTTTGGTCTGTTTACCGATGCATTTGAGAAATTTGACAAGGCGCACAAGGACGGCATCATAGACCGTATCTTTACCACCAATCTTGTTTACCGCACGCCCGAGCTTCTTTCTAAGGAATGGTATGTTGAGGTCAATATGTGCAAGTATGTGGCATATATCATCGATACCCTCAATCACGACGATACCATCAGCAATCTGCTTGATCCCGCCAAACGTATACATAAGCTGGTCGATAAGCATAAAAAAGCACAGGGCGGCCAGATGAAGATAGAATTTAAAAAATAATCTAAACCATAAAACAATAGCAAGATCACGCCGCCGACATTACAGCACATGCAAATGGTACCCTGTATGCGGTGGCGTTCTTGTTTGAAAGGTACTGTATGAAAGAAAAGCAAACCTGTAAGACGGCAACCTGCCGCAAGACCTCTATCGGCGGTCAGGCGCTGATGGAGGGCATTATGATGCGCGGCCCCGAAAAAAGCGCCATGGCGGTACGCCGCCCGAACGGTGAGATCTTTTTTGAGGAGGAGCAGACCGTTAAGAAAAAGCGTCCCGCCATTTGTCGCGCACCTATCATCCGCGGTGTGTTTGGCTTCATCGATTCCATGCGCACCGGCTATAAATATCTCATGCGCTCCGCTGAGATCTTTTGTGAGGAGGATGGCACCGAGCAAGCCGAAAAAAGCGAAACGGTAGCGGAATTTTCCGAACAAAATGTACCGCAAAAGCCTGTGGAGGAGCCCACTGCCACTCCCGCGGATACCGAGGGGAGCGAGCCCAAAAGCATCTTTGGCAAGGCAACCATGACCGCTATTATGGTGATCGCAACCGTGCTTGGCGTGACACTTGCTCTGGGGCTTTTCTTTTGGCTGCCTACCTTTTTGTATCAGCTGCTCGCCGATTACGTTCTGCCCGAGAGCTTTGCCTCCAATCGCTTGACACGCTCTGTCTTTGAGGGCGTGGTTAAGATCTTGATACTGGTGCTTTATATGGCGCTGGTGTCTCTCATGAAGGATA
>CAZOWH010000102.1:0-7161 GCA_964583425.1 uncultured Lachnospiraceae bacterium | reverse complement strand
GCATCGCCGAAGGAGAAGAAGCGATACTTTTCCCTTACGGCTGCTTTATATGCGTTCAAGACAGCATCGCGGTTGTAAAACGCCGATACCAGCATCACAAGCGTGCTTTCGGGCAGATGGAAATTGGTAATCAGCGCATCCACTGCCTTAAACTTGTATCCGGGGTAAATAAAAATACCGGTATCCCCGCAAACGGGGTGCACGATTCCCTTCTCATCCGTCACGCTCTCCAGCGTGCGGCAGGAGGTGGTTCCCACCGCCACTACACGTCCGCCTGCCGCGCGGCGCGCGTTGATCAGTGCGGCACTTTCCTCACTCACGGAAATAAATTCGGTGTGCATGGTGTGCTCGTCGAGCTTATCCACCTTAACCGGGCGAAATGTGCCAAGCCCCACATGCAGCATCACGGGTGCGATCGCCACGCCCTTTGCCCGTAAGCGGTCAAGAAGCTCCGATGTGAAGTGTAACCCCGCCGTGGGTGCGGCGGCGGAGCCCTCCTCCCTTGCGTACACCGTCTGATAGCGGCTGTTGTCTGTAAGGCGCTCGGTAATGTAGGGCGGCAGGGGCATCATACCGATCTCATGCAAAATGGCATAGATATTCGCATACCGCTCGCGGTCGTAATCAAAGGCGATCAGGCGGTTGCCCTCCTCTACGATATCGGTCACGGTTGCGGTCAAGATCCCTTCACCGAATACAAGCCTTGACCCAACACGTGCGCGCTTGCCGGGCTTGACCAGCGTTTCCCACGTGTCAAGCGCATGCTGACGCAGCAAAAGCAGCTCTATCTTCGCCTCGGGTCTGCCCTCCACATGCCCGTAAAGGCGGGCGGGGATCACCTTTGAATCGTTGATCACAAGCACGTCACCGGGGTTGAGGTAATCCACGATATCGTAAAAATGCTTGTGTGCCAGCGTGCCGCGCGCGCGGTCAAGCACCATCAGGCGTGAGGTATCGCGTTTTTCCATCGGATGCTGTGCGATCAGCTCCTCGGGCAGATCGTAATAAAAATCCGAGGTTTTCAGGTCGGTTTTGATCCTTTGGTTTACAATGACTTCGGACATAGGATTCCTTTCAAAACAATATGATAAATTTCAAAAAAGCGTTGACAAGCGGCTTTGGTTGTGTTAATATGAAAAAGAAGACCAAACAGGTCGGAAAAACATAATATAATGATAGAGGCGCACATTGTGACCTCGCACGGGCAAGGCAGCCGCTGCCGTTTGAGCCCGCGTCGGGAGCGCAGGGTGCCGAAGTGAGCATTCGGCGGTCGGGGGCTTGCTGGTTCGCACGGTTCAGAGCTGTGGAACTGTCGTCAAACTTTGATGGAGAGCTATCTGTATATGTGCGGTAAGCCATGCCTTACCTTATTATAGTACAAATACAGCTGGTTTTCAACCAGTTTTTTTATTTTTTTGTGTTTTTCCGCAAGAAAGGAAGATACTATGAGCAAACTGAAACCAACCATCTTTGAAGGCGCCGCTACCGCCATTATTACGCCCTTTCAAAACGGCGTAATGGACTTTGAGGCAATGGGCAAGCACATCGAAAGCCAGATCGCAGGCGGTATTGATGCACTTGTCATTGCAGGTACCACAGGTGAGGCATCCACCCTTTCGCACGAGGAGCACTGCGATCTTCTGCGCTTTGCCGCAGAGAAGGTGGCAGGTCGTGTGCCGATCATTGCGGGAACGGGTAGCAACGATACCGCTTACGGCATTGAGCTTTCGCGCTACGCATGCGACGTCGGCTACGATGCTTTGCTGGTCGTAACCCCCTACTACAATAAGGCAACGCCCAAGGGTCTTATCCGCAACTTTCTCAGCACGGCAGATGCCACCAATAAGCCGATCATTCTTTACAATGTTCCCTCCCGCACGGGTGTAAATATCCCGCTCTCTGTCTATAAGGAACTCGCCAAGCATGAGCGCATTGTAGGTGTGAAGGAGGCATCGGGTAACCTTTCTGCCATTGCACAGCTCTTTGACGAGTGCGGCGATGCGTTTGATATCTACTCGGGCAACGATGACCAGATCGTACCCATTATGGCGCTTGGCGGTAAGGGCGTGATCTCTGTGGTATCGAACATTCTGCCGAAGGAAACGCACGAGCTTTGTGCCGCTTGCCTTACGGGTGACTTCAAGACCGGCACTGCCATGCAGCTCAAATATTTGAAGCTTATCAACGCCCTGTTCTGCGAGGTAAACCCCGTTCCCGTCAAGACCGCCGCCGAGCTGATCGGACTTTGCAACGGTGAGCTCCGCCTGCCCCTTTGCGAAATGGAGCCCGAAAACCGCGAAAAGCTGGTTGGCGTGATGCAGAGCTACGGTCTTATCAAGTAAAGCTCCGAAAGGAAGTTCAAATATGTTAAATATTTTGCTCTGCGGCTGTGGCGGACGCATGGGCGCGGCACTGAGTGCCGCGGCAACCGCCGCAGGTGACCGCATCGTAGCGGGCGTGGATATCAATCCCGCCGCAGCAAATCCATACCCCGTATATACCTCCCCCGAGGAATTCGGCGGAAATGCCGACGTGATCGTCGATTTTTCACACCACTCCGCACTCTCGGGTCTTCTCGCCTATGCTGAGCGCACTGCCACTCCCATTGTGATCTGCACCACGGGACACAGCGAGGAGGAGCTTGCCGAAATGAAGGCGGCTTCGGCACGTGTGCCTGTATTCTTCTCGCGCAATATGTCGCTTGGCATCAATTTGCTGATGGCACTCTGCCGCAAGGCAGCCGCCACACTGGGCGCCGACTTTGATGTGGAGATCATTGAAAAGCACCACAACAAAAAGCTGGATGCGCCCAGCGGCACAGCACTGATGCTTGCCGACTGCATCAAGGATGCCGACCACAGCACCGAGCACCCCTATGTGTACGAGCGCCAGAGCGTGCGCCGTCAGCGTGAGCGCGGCGAGATCGGCATTTCTGCTGTGCGCGGCGGCACGATCGTGGGTGAGCACGAGGTACTCTTCTGCGGCAAGGACGAGGTGATCACACTCTCGCACAGCGCCGCCTCCCGCGAGGTCTTCGCCACAGGCGCGCTCCGCGCCGCCCATTTTATGAGGGGCAAGCCCGCAGGCTTTTATAACATGGATGATGTGGTAAATACACTGTAACTGCACTGTAACGTAAAACGCCGCTTTCGATTTACGAAAGCGGCGTTTTGTTATTGCGGTATGAATCCATCAAAAATGGGATAATTGCCCGCCGCCAGATGGCGGTCGTAGTCCTCTTGGTTTTTAACGGTATATACAAAGGATGCCGCACCGAAGCATTTGATACCGCAACGGAGCGCAAGGCGCCGCGGGTGGCGCCTATCCCATGCGTGAAACGCAGGGCGGCAAAGAAAGGTCAGCCACAGCGCGGAAAGCGCGAAATTGAGCACACGCGAGCCTTTTTTCTTCTCCTTTATGAGATCGGTGGACAAGAGACCGCGCGCCGCATCCTTACGGTGCTTTTTGAACCAACGCAGCAGCAAGGGGTTGAAGCTTTCCACGCACCATTTCCCCTTGTATGCATCAAGCAAAGCGGCAACGGCGGGGCAAAGTGCGGTATTGCCACTCTCACCCTTGAGCTCCACCAAAAGCGGCACTCTGCCTCCTACGGCATCCAGCACCTCGCGAAAGGTCGGAATCACTTCCTCGGTACCGTCAAGGCGGCAGGTCGCCAGCTCGGCGGCAGTGAGCGCGGCAAGCTTTACCTCCTTGCCGCACATACGTGTGAGCGTATAGTCGTGAAAGACCATGACCTCGCCATCCTTTGAAAGCTGCACATCGAGTTCAATGGCAAAGCCCTTTTCCGCCGCAAGGCGAAATGCGGCAAGAGAATTCTCGGGTACCGCCCCACCCCACAGCCCGCGATGGGCATAGGGGCGCAAAAACGGCTTTATTGCCGCACGGCGGGCGTGCGGAGCGATCAAAAGCAGCCACAGTGCGAAAAAAACACACACGATTGCCAAAACAATCAACAAAACAAGCACTGCGGGATGCATCAGTCGCCACCTCCGATACCGTCAAGCACGGTCTCCTTTGCTGCGGGATTGGCATCACCGTGACGGACAAACAGCATGGTCACAAAGGCAAGCGCCACAAATACGGCAGCATATGGGAAGAGCGTGCGCCAGCTGACATAATCGAGGAAGAGACCTGACAGGATCGGCGTGATAACCTGTGCCGACATGCTTGCCGTATAGTAAAAGCCTGTGTACTTGCCCACGTTACTGCCGCGGGAAAGCTCTACCACCATAGGATAGGAGTTGACATTGATCGTAGCCCAACCAATGCCCGCCGCGGCGAAAAGCAGAGGCATGAGCAGCTGCTTCACCACCTCGGGGCTTTCGGCACTGAGGAAGGATGCGAAGAAAAACGCCGCACCAAGGATCACAACACCGCCGAGGATCATCTTCTTTCGCCCCAGCTTGGAGGAAAGGATGCCGACGGGGAGATAAGAAATAATTGCCGCCGCCTGTGCAATCAGAAGTGTGGTATTATAGTCCACATTCAATACCGTTCCGGCATATACCGAGTATTTACTGGTTACGGCATTGTAGCCCATGAACCAGCAAACGACCGAGACAAGAATTAAAATCAGCGACAGCTTTTCAGCCCTCGAAAGCGTGCGCACATCGGCATTTTCCAACGGCTCGTCAGGCTGATCCAGCCCAAGCCGCACGCTTTCGGCTTGCATCTCCGATGCCCAGCGTGGCTCGCGCACCCGCCATAAAAACAGGGCAAGACCCACCATCATAATACCCGCCACGATCGCAAAGAAAACAGTATAGCTCATGAGGGCGTTTTTCACCTTACCTGTGCCAAAGACAGTACCGAGCAGCAGCACCAGAATGCCGCCTGCAGTGCCCATCAGATTGATCACGGCATTTGCCTTGGAGCGCAAGGGCTTCACGGTAACATCGGGCATCAGCGCCACGGCAGGCGAGCGGAAGGTACCCATAGCAATCAAGGTAAACAACAGCAGCACCATAAAAATAATGAGCGATGCGGGGTCACTTGCCGTTACTGCGGCAGCATATGCCTGCCGCGCCGGCACCACAATATTGGTATAATCGGGATTGGTGGTGCTGTCACCGTTCGTGTCGGTCACGGTCATGGGGATCGCAGTAAAGGCATCACGGGAGATCAGCTCCTGCAGCGGTTTCTTCTCCGTGATCAGGGTGCCTGACGTAAAATCATCCACCGTGGGGTTGGCATCCCACATAGCCCCCAGTGACTCGGTGTATGCCGCACCCTCGGTGCCCGAGACAGCCTCCAGCCTCCGCAGCTGTGCACTGTCTGCAACCGAAAGCGACACTAACAGGATCGCCGCGCACACCGAACCGATCACGATAAAGGGCGTACGGCGACCGTATTTGCTGTTGACCTTATCCGATATTGCACCAAAAATGGGCAGCAAAACCAGCGCAAAGATATTGTCAAGCGCCATGATCGCGCCCGACCATGTCTGCGCAAGACCAAACTTATCGGTTAAGATCTTGGGCACAATGGTATCGTACGCCTGCCAAAAAGCAGAGATCAAAAAAAAGGCAAAGCCTACAAATATCGTACGCTTATAATTGAGCTTCATCAGCTTTTTCTCCTTTTTGCGCGTCCTTCAGCATTGCCGCCACGCGCAGGGCGGCTACCTGTGTTTTTCCATCGGGAATATTTCCCGCCATTACCTCGGCAACCAGCGCATCAAGCGGCAGGCAAAATACCTCAAGAAATTCATCCTCATCGGTGTGCTGCTCCTCAAAGGTGAGTCCGCGCGCCAAATACATACGCACGCGCTCGTCAAGGATGGCGGGGGAGCCGTAAAAATCACCGAGATATACAAGCTCGGTAGCTACAGCGCCCGTTTCCTCCTTTAATTCACGCAAGGCTGCCTTGCGCGGGTCCTCCTCCGGACTGTCAAGCTTGCCTGCGGGTATCTCTACCAAAATATCGTGGAACGGGTAACGATATTGACGCTCAAGGATCACTTCACCCTCGTCCGTCAGCGGCAGCACTGCAACAGCACCTACGTGATGTACGTACTCCCTTCCTGCAGGTTGTCCGTTCGGGAGCTCTACCGCATCGCGGCGTACATTGAGCAGCTTACCGTCAAACACGACCTCTGAGCTGAGCTTTTTTTCTTCCAATTTCATGATTGCATCTGCCTTCCTTTACTTATATCTCAAATTGCTTATATTATACTCCAAATTCGGTATTTTGTAAACCTGATCGGAGCAAGTGGCGATTCTTTGCGCAAAAAAGCCGTGTTCCCCACGGCTTTTTTATTGCAGGTCAAATGTCTCCGTTTTCCCGCAGCGCCTGTTTAATTTCACTAACCGTGTAGCCGTAGCGCATCAGCGATGCCACAAAGCGGGAGAGCGCCGCATCCTCATGCGGGAGCACCATGTGACGGCGCTTTATGAGCTTTGCGCACCGCAAGGAGGTATTTTCCCCCGCAAGGAGCTCCGCAACACAGTCAAGCGCCGCATCGCCGTAGCCCTTTGCACGCACATCCGCAAGAATGCGGCGGTTTCCCCACAGCTTTGCAAGCCCCTTTTCCGCCTCGCGCAGGGCACCTGCACACTCGTTGAGATAGCCACGTGCGGCAAGCTCACGCGCCGCCGCCTCCGCTATCGCCGATTTTACGCCACGTTGCCGCATTCTTTGCACCAGCTGCATGTGTGAGGCACCGTTTGCGCCAAGCAAGCGCAAGCCAATATCCATAGCCTTGGTCAGCTCTGACTCTTCGCAAAGCCCTGCATATTCCGCCTCGGTCAGCGTGCCGCAACGCGGTATATGCGAGAGACGCGAGGCGAATACGCACAGCATCTCGTTACGCGTGCCCGCTTCTCCCTTGATTTCAATTTGTAAGAGCAGGCGCGCGCCGCCATCGGCGGCGCGCATACTGCACAGCGTGATCGTATCAGTTGTCATCATCCATCTTGAGTGCTTGGAGATCAAAATCCTCCTCGTCCTCGTCATCTACATCAAAGGGCTCCTCACTCAGCTCCATGCTATCAAAGCGCGCACGGATCTTTGCATCGATTTCGGCAAAGAGTGCGGCATCACCCTCCAGCATCTTGCGAATGTTATCCTTGCCCTGCCCCAAGCGCTCACCGTTATAGGAGAACCAGGAGCCGCTCTTTTGGATCACATCAAGCGCGAGTC
>CAZOWH010000101.1:0-7305 GCA_964583425.1 uncultured Lachnospiraceae bacterium | reverse complement strand
ATCAGATCGCGCAGGAGGGTGCGATCCGTATCTTCTTTGAGCCCGATGCCGGCTACGAGCGTGTGTTTGTAGGCGTGATCGGCACGCTGCAGTACGATGTGCTGCAGTTCCGCATGAAGTCGGAATACGGCGTGGAATATATCAAGCGTGACCTGCCGTTCCAGTATATTCAGCGCATTGCTGCCTTTGACGGCGACCTTGCAAGACTGAATCTCGCCTCCGACACCCGTCGCGTGACCGATGTACGCGGCAAAAGCTATCTTCTGTTTACGGGTCAGTGGAGCATCAAGTGGGCGCTTGACAACAACCCCTCCTTGGTGCTTGAGGACTTCGATCATCAGTAATTCCAGATTTTAAATCATTTTTTCCAATTTTTAAATTTTGCATTTCAAATATTTAGTGCGAATTCAAACAAAGCATTCCAAAAATGCGTTGCACAGTGTGCAGCGCATTCTTTTTTTGCCTTTCGATCTTGCGATAAGAGCACACAATTGACATTTATAATTTTTTATGCTATACTAAGGTATATTTAATTTGCGTGTGCCGCTGCGCTCGCGATTTGGCTCAACAAGTACAAAAAGAAAATCCGAAAGGAGAGAATCAAGCATGACACTTTGTCCGCTGTGCGGTAAGCCCTTACCCGAGAACGGCTCCCACTGCCCTTGCGCCGAGGAGCCCGCCGCCAACACCGATAAGGCAGCGGTGTTTTTCACCCCCGAGCGTGATGAGCCCTGCCGACGCCACATGCTCCCGCTCGCCGCGATCCCAATGATCCTGCTGGTAGGTGTGGCGGTATTTCTTATCATTTTATTTTCAGTCGGTGACCCGATCACTTTGACCAACTATCCCCTCTTTCGTGAGGATCTGATCCCCGTGGCACAGTCGGTTACGGATGAGCACGGCGCGACTGTGATCAAATGGGGCTACGCCAATAAGCAAGGCGAGCTTGTGATCGACGCCACCTTTGAAATGGCGCGGGAATTTGCCGAAAGCGGGCTTGCCCCCGTCAAGCAGAATGCGCTGTGGGGCTATATCGACACAAGCGGCAACTTTGTAATTGCCATACAGTTTGAGGATGCCGAGCCCTTTGCCGAAAACGGCTTTGCTTGCATTAAGACAAACAACTCTTGGGGATACATTAACAAAAAAGGTGCGCTTCTCATCAACCCGCAGTTTGACAGCGCCTACCCCTTTGCCGCAAATGGCCTTGCGCTGGTTTCGATTGGTGGCAAATACGGCTACATCAACGAGGCGGGCGTATATGTGATCGAGCCGCGCTTTGACGCCGCGCGCTCCTTTGATGAAAACGGCTATGCCGCGGTGCTTGCCTTTGAGAACTGGGGGATGATCGATAAGCACGGCGAGTGGGTCATCAACCCGCAGTTTGATGCCATCGAATCCTTTACCGAAAATGATCTCGCGCTGGTCTACAAGGATGGCAAATACGGCTTTATCGACCGTGACGGCGTATATGTCGTTCAGCCGATTTACGAATATGCCGAATCCTTTTCCGAGGGGCTTGCGCTGATCCGCAGAGACGGCAAATACGGCTATATCAACAAAAAGGGCGGCATTGCCATTGCGCCCGCTTATGATGCCGCGCGCTCCTTTGCCGATAACGGCCTTGCTGCCGTATGCATGACAGAGCATGCAGGGCTGTGGGGCTACATCAACAAAAGCGGCGAGGTAGTGATCGCGCCACAGTATACCGAGGCGGAGAGCTTTGCAAACGACTATGCCGCCGTCAAAAAGGACGGAAATTGGTCCTATATCGATAAAAACGGCAGTATTCTGCTCAGCTTTGAGAAGGACTATTTGGCCGTGACCAACTTTGCCGCCGACGGCTATGCCATTGTAATCAGGAGCGATGCCGCAACGGGCAATGCCACATACTATATTATCGGTAAGGCAGGAAAGGTGAACGAGAGCGGTTATCTCTTTGTTTTGCCCTACTCGATGGCGCTTTCCCCCGAGGTTGCAAGGTAAAACCTGAAATTGCCAAGAAAATGCATCGTGTTTGATGATACTTTCCCTTGACATTTGCAAGGAAATCGGATACAATAGTATTAAACGGACACAATAAATATTACACGGACACAATAAATATTACACGGACACAATAAATATTACACGAGGTGACTCCCATGAGTGAGAACAAGAAGGAACAGGAAATGAATGAGGTTGAGATCTACACGCTGCAGGACGAGGACGGCAACGAATTTGAGTTTGAGGTGATCGACACCTGCGAAAAGAACGGCATCAAATACTACGCTATGGTTGCCGTGGAGGATGCCGAAAAGGATGATGAGGTAAGCGAGTATACGATCCTTAAGGCAGTGATCGAGGATGGCGAGGAGGTACTTGTTACCATTGACGATGATGACGAATTTGACGACATCGCCGATTACTTTGACGACAAGTTTTCCATGGAAATCGACCACGATCTGTAAGAGCAATACCCAAACATAGTAAACAGCCTGCTTAGTGCGTGATGGTCGGTTGGTGGAGCCGACACGTATGAATTGGAGCCCGCAACGCGTTTTGTCATGGTTTGCAGACCTCCCTTTTCCCCGCATCGATCGACTTGTCTCGACGGCGAAAAGGACGCTGGGAGCAGTAAAGTGACAAACAGGGCACCGCCTTGTGAAAACAGGGTTCTTATATACCGGCCACACGGCTCGGCGGGTCACCAAACCAAGTGGGATGCGATGCCCTTGCATTCGCTTCGCTTGGCAACACAACAGCATTCGCGCATTGCGCGAACAAGTCGCATGGCGGCTTTGCGCGACCTGTGCAAAGCCGCCAACTTATTCTAACAGCCAATTTTTAGAACGGAGATAAAACCATGGGCATAATCAACGCAACACTTTCCGCCACAGGCGGCGGCCTTGCCGATACCTGGCAGGAGGTTATTGAAGCCGATACGATGCGCGACACCACGGTATTTTGCAAGGGCGTAAAGGTCCGCAAAAACGACAAGCGAAGCAGCAACAAAAGGGGCACCGAGGATACCATCTCGAACGGCTCGATCATTCATGTTTACGACAACCAGTTCATGCTTTTGGTGGACGGTGGCAAGGTGGTGGATTTCACGGCGGAGCCCGGCTACTATAAGGTGGATAATTCCTCCATGCCCTCGCTTTTTGCGGGGCAGTTCGGCAAGGCCCTTGCCGAAACCTTCAGCCGCATCAAATACGGCGGCGTTCCCTCCTCCTCGCAAAAGGCGTATTTCATCAACCTGCAGGAGATCAAGGGCATCAAATTCGGCACACGTACCCCTGTAAATTACTTCGACAACTTCTATAATTCCGAGCTGTTTCTGCGCGCCTTCGGTACATATTCCATCAAGATCACCGATCCGCTCAAGTTCTATGCCGAGGCAATACCGCGTAGTGCCTCGCTTGTGGATATCAACGATATCAACGAGCAATATCTCTCGGAATTTCTCGAGGCACTCTCCGCCGCCATCAACCGTATGTCGGCGGACGGCATCCGCATTTCGCACGTTGCCTCCAAATCCCGCGAGCTGTCACAGTACATGGCAAGCGAGCTGGATAATGACTGGAAGGCACTGCGCGGCTTTGAGGTGCTCTCGGTCGGCATTGCCAGTGTTTCCTACGACGAGGAATCGAAAAAGCTGATCAACATGCGCAATCAAGGCGCCATGCTGGGCGACGCCGCCGTGCGCGAGGGCTATGTACAAGGCGCTATGGCACGCGGCTTTGAGGCTGCAGGCAGTAATCCCGGTGGCGGTGCCACCACCTTTATGGGTATGGGGATGGGCATGAACGCCGCAGGCGGCTTTGGTGCGTTTTCCGAAACCAACCGTGCCGCAATGGAGCGCGACGCCGCGGCAAAGGCAGCAAAGAAAAACGGCTGGACCTGTACATGCGGTGCTACCAACGAGGGCAAATTCTGCTCCGAATGCGGGAAAAAGCAGCCTGCGGCAGCGGGCAGCTGGCTCTGCCCCAAGTGCGGCAGCACCGCAAGCGGCAAATTCTGCTCGGAATGCGGCGAAAGGGCACCCGTTTTGGAGGATAAATGGTTCTGCTCGGAGTGCGGTACGGAAAATGACGGCAAATTCTGTAGCAACTGCGGCAAGAAAAGGAACTGATATATGGTAGAATCAACCGTTACATATCATTGTCCAAACTGCTCGGCAGGACTTGCATTTGACCCAAACACGGGAAAGTTTGGCTGTGAATATTGCCGCTCCGAATTTTCAAAGCAGGAGCTTGACGACACCGAAACGGCAAGGCAGGCGGAGGAAGCGGCATCCGCCGCGGCAGAGCAGGCAGCCGAGGCAAGCGAGCAGCCCGACAACGAGTTTTGCTCTCAAATACGCACCTATGTCTGCTCTGCCTGCGGCGCTGAGATCATGGCAGATGAAAACACGGCGGCAACGACCTGCCCCTATTGCCACAACTATGTGCTGTTTTCGGGACGGCTTGCGGGACAAATGAAACCGCACAAGGTGATCCCCTTTCGGTTTGACAAGGCAGATGCGCAAAAACGCTTCTTTGCCTTTGCGGGAAAGAAGCGCTTTGTGCCGCGCGATTTTCTCTCGCAGAAGCAGGTAGATAAAATTTGCGGCATTTATTACCCGTTTTGGGTCACCGATGCCGACGTCAGCGCCTCGATGACGGCACGCGCCACGCGTGTGCGCACCTGGCGAATGGGAGACTACCGTTATACCGAGACCTCAAACTATCACATCAGCCGTGCGGGCGAGATCCATTTTGAGGATATCGTCACACCCGCCATTACCGAGGAGGACCGCGAGATGCTGGACGGCATTCTCCCCTACCCCTCCGAGTCCCTGCAGGAATTTTCCATGCCCTATCTTGCGGGCTTTGTTGCAAAAAAACGCAACATTGAAAAGGAAAGCGTGCGTGAGGCAGTGCGCGGACGTATGACAGATTATGCCACCGCTCTTTTAAAAAGCACCATTGGTCCCTATGCAACCGTCACACCAAATGCGCCGCGACTGCTGACGCGTGTGATCCATTGGGACTATACTCTCATGCCGATCTGGCTCCTCACGTATCAGCACAGGGGCAAGACCTACACCTACGCCATGAACGGCTATACGGGAAAGGTATGGGGGCGCTTCCCCGTCAGCGGCAAAAAGCTTGCACTTCTCGGCACTGTTGTTGGGCTTCTCGCCGGTATGGTTGCCGCGCTTTTAAAGCTGTTTGTGTTCAGATAAACGGGAGGACGGTATGAAAAAAACGCTTTTAATATGCATGCTGTTCCTCCTGCTCGCTCTCGCATGTTTTCTACCCGTAGGTGCGGCAGAAGCTACAGCACCGACCGAGATTGTGGTGTTTGATTTGCTTGATGCACTCACACCGGAGGAGGAAGAAAGCCTCTCGCCCGACCCTACGATCGATGCACACGGTGTCGAATTTTATCTGATTACCATGCAAACCGCATTTTCGGATGATCGCATAGATGAATGGGACCTTTACGATATGTGCGGCTTTGAAAGCTACGATCCCCCAAACGCAGTCATTCTCGTTGTGCGCAAGGCGGGCACCGGCGAGGAATTTTATTACGATATGTACACCTATGGCGATGCATACGATATCTTTTCCGATCGAATCGTAGACCGTGTGCTCGATGCCGATGCAGTGTACGGCAATTTGAAGGCAGGCAAGATAAAGGACGGTGCCACCGCATTTTTCCATCTTTGTGCAACCGAGGTGAACGAGCACTACGAGGATCTGGCGGCAAAGGAGCGGCGTGCACCGCTGGTGGTCGTCCTGATCGCTGTAGTCACGGGCGTGATCGCCGCGGGCATCAGCATACTTGCGGTGGTCCTTTCCTACCGCAAAAAGCAGCACGGCGAGACCTATCCGCTTGACCGCTATGCACGCCTCAACCTCACCCACCGTGAGGATCGCTTTGTGGGCAGCTTCGTCACACGCGTCCGCGTACAATCGAGCAGCGGCGGTTCACACGGCGGCTCCCGTGACGGTGGTGGTGGCAGAGGCGGCGGTGGCTTCCGCGGCGGACGTTAAAACCAACCTTGCATAAAATTCATTTTAAAAAGCACCGTGAAGAATCTTCTTCACGGTGCTTTCCTTACTTCAGCAGGAGCTCTAAGCGATCGTCTGCGATCTTTTTTAGCATATCCATCTCTACCAGATCCACGTACATGTGCGCATTCGTAATCATATCCTGTACACGCTCCAGTTCGGCTTGCACACGCTCTGCCAAGGCTATACTATCGGCATCACCTGTTGCCAGCAGCGCATCATAGCTTGCATAATAGTCAAGGCGCAGGCGAGCTTTGCCTCTGCTTTTGCCATCTTGCCCAGTAGCTTCACAGTTACAGGACGACACTGACTGCAATTCAATACAAAGCAACCATTATCTTCATAAAGCCTTACCAGCTGCCTGATAAAAAGGATATCGTTTTGTACGGCTTCCATATTCTCCTTAGTGATCCTCTGCGGCAAAGCCTCTAATTTTTCTTTTATCTCTGATACTCGCGCGGCATCAGTCACATGTGCTCTGATCAAATATTTACAATTTTGCACAATGGATACATTGGCAGACGGATCGGTTAGGGTAACAAACTCACCGCTTGTTGCAGTATCGGAGGCGGCATTATACCATCCTTGTGTACATCCAAATGTCACCTCGGTTAGGGCACTGCACCCCGAAAAGGCACTATTGCCCAAATAATTACACGAATTGGGAAGTGTAAGCTTTTCGAGCTTCTCGCATTGATAAAAGGCAAGATTCTCCACACTTCTCAAAACACTCTTCTCTGCCAAAGTTACGGTATGCAGCTGCGCACATTAAAAAAAATGCTCTCCGATCGATACAATACACACCCTTCGGAATTTCGATTTGGGTCAATGCCGTGCAATTCTCAAAGGCCGATACGCCGATGGTTCCCATTTGACGGTCAGCTTTAAAGCTTACGCTGCTCAGAGAAGTGCAATTCAAAAAAGTATTATCACCAATAATACACACAGTGCGTGGGATATTCACGCTTGTAACGGTCTTATTGTTTAAAAATGTTTCAGAAAGACTACCCACCAGCGATATTCACCAAATTCATCATACACATATTCCGGTATTTGTACATTGGTGGACTGCCCGCGATACTCACCCAACGTAAAGCCGAAGGCTAAGGACCGCGATGATCCGTAATATGCATATGTACACGCCAATAATCTATGGAAATCAACTCAATAGTTAATTGAAAATCAAAGGATATGCCCTATGGGGCGTAAGGGATTTATATCATATCGCATTGGAGCGAAGCGACAATATATCGCACGAGCAAAG